>NZ_CP149822.1:3900000-4035000 GCF_038396755.1 Chitinophaga pollutisoli
CACGAAGAACCCCAAGGCCACCTTGGTTTTGTTTCCGTTCAGCGTGCGCATCCGGCGTTGCAGCCAGGGGCGCACCACCAACAGCATACCCGCCACAAATATCCCCGCCAGCGCGATGGTCACCAGGGCGCTGGCCAGCCCGCCCGCTTTGGCGATAGCCACTACAATGGCCAAAATGCACCAGGCGGTGATATCATCCGCTGCGGCGCAAGTGATGGCCATCGCGCCGAGGGGCGTACCGGTCAGGTTGCGCTCCTGGACAATGCGCGCCAGCACCGGGAAGGCGGTCACGCTCATGGCGATGCCCATGAACAGCGCGAAACTCAGGAACCCGACGTTGGGCGGTGCAAACTGCGTGAAAGTGAAATAAGCCAGGCAGACCCCCAGGAAGAAGGGGATCACGATGCTGGCGTGGCTGATCATCACGGCGTCGTGCGCTTTCTGGCGGATTTTGGAGATATCCAGCTCCATGCCCACGATGAACATGAAGAAGGCCAGCCCTATCTGGCTGAGGAATTGCAACGGCGGCAGCGAAGATTTCGGGAAAAGCGCATCCATAACCCCGGGCGCCAGTAGCCCCAGCAGTGAAGGTCCCAGCACGATGCCCGCGATGATTTCGCCCACCACGGCGGGCTGCCCGGCCCTGCGGGCCAAATAGCCGAAAGCACGGGTGGCGCAGAGGATCACGATGATCTGCAGCAGCAACATGCTCAACGGATGTTGCAGGTGATGTAGTAAATCAGTGAAAATACCCGAGCCCACGTAAGGCGCTGCTGCCGGCGGGACCGGATGCAGGAGGGGGCCGGTGGCGGAAGGGGACGGGAGTTGTTCGCCGCGGGAGATGATGAACCAGGTCATCAGCCCGAAAGCTCCGATGATAAGGGGGTAAAGCAGGTGCTTTTTTTGCATGTGCGCGAGGCTTTTTAGCGGTCCGTAAGGTACAAAACCGCCGGGAATTTTGTGTTGAGAATGGACGGGCCAGCCATTTCCGGCGCTGAAGTGTGCGACGCAACGGCCGCCCCATCGGCTTACCGCCGCCGGCTACCCGCCAGAAAACATTTTTAACGGAGGACGAGCCGTGTTTGTCAATAAGCGCTGGACAAGCAAGCGCGGGTTTCGTATTTTTGCAGGATGACAGCTGAAAAACTGCGTGTAGACAAATATCTCTGGGCCATCCGGGTGTTCAAGACCCGCACGGCCGCCGCTGCCGCCTGCGATTCGGGCAAGGTGAAGCTCAACGGGGTGGCCGTGAAAGCCGCCAAGGCCGTGAGCGTGGGGGATGAATACGACATCCGCACCGAATCACGGAAGTGGAAAGTGAGGGTAACGGGGCTGCTGGCCAACCGCCAGGCCTATTCGGAAGCCATTAAATATTACATCGATATCACGCCGGAGGAAGACCAATTGCTCAATAAACGCATGGCTTCCAGCTTCGATACGGGTAAAAGGCAGAGTAAAATCGGCCGTCCTACCAAGAAAGAACGCCGCGACCTCGACGATTTTATGCAGGAAGATTAATTTCTTATTATTTTCGCACATTCAATTTACCCGATACAATGGCTAAACAAAGCGACGTACTCAGCGCGGACTTCCTGGTGAAAACAGCGCAGGAATTCGGTACCCCGGTGTATATCTATCACGCCGAAAAGATCAAGACACAGTATGAGAAGCTGAAGGATGCCTTCAGCAAGGCTGACGCGCGCTTTTTCTACGCCTGCAAGGCGTTGACGAACATTAACGTGCTCCGCTACATCAATTCCCTGGGCTGCGGGCTGGATACGGTAAGCATCCAGGAAGTGCAGCTGGGGCTGAAAGCGGGTTTCGATCCGAAGAACATCATTTTTACGCCGAACTGCGTGGACCTCAGCGAGATCATCGCGGCCAAAGACCTGGGCGTAAACATCAATATCGACAACATTTCCATCCTGGAGCAATTCGGCAACCAGTTCGGCGATACTTACCCGATCTGCATCCGCCTGAACCCCCACATCATGGCCGGCGGCAACTTCAAAATCTCGACCGGGCATGTGGACAGCAAGTTTGGTATCTCGATCCACCAGATGCGGCACATCGAGCGCATCGTAAAGAGCACGAAGCTCAAGGTGACGGGCCTGCATATGCACACGGGCTCCGAAATCAAGGACGTAGACGTGTTCCTGCGCGGGGTGGAAATCATGTTTGAAATGACGGAACACTTCCCCGACCTGGAGTTCATCGACCTGGGCAGCGGCTTTAAAGTAGCGTACCAGCAGGGCGATCCGGAAACGGACATCGATCTGCTCGGCAAAAAGCTCAGCGAGGCTTTCAACAAGTTCGCGAAGTCGTACAAACGCCCGCTGCAGCTGTGGTTCGAACCCGGAAAGTTCCTTGTGAGCCAGTGCGGTTATTTCGTGGTGAAAGCCAACGTGATCAAGCAAACGACCGCTACGGTGTTCGTAGGCGTGAACAGCGGCTTCAACCACCTGATCCGCCCCATGTTCTACGATTCCTTCCACCTGATCAAGAATATCTCCAACCCGAAAGGCACGGAGCGCATCTATACCGTTGTGGGCAATATCTGCGAAACCGACACCTTCGGCTGGGACCGCAAGATCAGCGAAGTGCGCGAAGGCGACCTGCTGGTGTTCTATAACGCCGGGGCCTATGGCTTCGAGATGTCGAGCAACTTCAACTCCCGCCTGAAACCGGCTGAAGTGCTGGTGAAAGACGGCAAGGCGCACCTGATCCGCAAGCGCGATACGATCGACGACCTGCTGAAGAACCAGGTGGAAATCCCCATGTAATGATGAATAGTCCCCTGCGCGACGAGCTCCAGGCCCGAGGGTACACCGAACTGGCCGCTTTTCAGATAAGCGAGCTGTTGGTGCCCGTAAAGGAAGGCGTGCGCAGGGGATCCCTTTTTACTGGCTGCTCATGGCCGCTTCCCTGCTGGGAGGCCTGTGGATCGCAGCCGGATATATCTTCGCCCGCGCGTCGGGCTCCCTGTCCCGCGGGGAAATCCTGGGCTGGCTGTTCCTCGGCGTGGCGGCCGTTATCCTCCTCATTCCTTTTCATGAGCTGATCCATGGCCTGCTGTTCCGGTATTTCGGAGCGAAAGACGTGCGGTATGGCGTGGTATGGCGGAAACTGATGTTTTACGCCGTGGCGCACGATTTTGCCGTGAATTACCGGCAGCTGCTGGTGATCGCCCTGGGGCCGTATGTGGTGCTTTCCCTGGGGATGGTGCTGGCGGCGGTGTGGCTGCAAGGCGGGTGGACCGTCTTTTTCGCCGGCATGTATGGTTTCCATACGCTTTGCTGCGTGGGGGATTTCGGGCTTTGCGGATATATGCACCAGTTCCGCCAGCGTGGCCCGGTTACCTTCGACGACGCCGATGCCCGCATTTCGTATTTTTACGTAACTTCGCAATAGCAACTATTCCCCCGAGAAATTACTGTTATCCTGCACTGTCGCTGTTAGCCATAAAGGTTTAGAAAATTATGAAGATACTTACCGCAAACCGGGATCAGCTGATAGAGGAACACCTGATAGAGAGCCATATCTCGTTCGTCCCTTTCGTGCGCTTCATGAAAGACAAAGCGCAAAATGCCAAGGGGGCCAGGGCCGCGTTCTTTTCCGAGATCGTCCGCCATTTTGAAAGCAATCCCGAATTACAACAGCCACTCAGCAGTGATGTAGACGTCGCCAAATACCAGGAGTACCTGGATCTTGTGACCGCCACCGTTTTCCCCGTGACTATCGACGATTCCCGCGATATTTTCGGCATCGGCGTGCCTTACCGCTTCGCCATATTCTACTATTCGGATAAATTCCAACAGATATTTTCAGAAGACGGAAAGGAGCTGATGGCAATGCCGAAGGGGATGTCTCCCGACAAAATCCGTCGCGACAAGCTGTCGTGGCTCTATAAACTGATCCTTGAAAGGTGGTATAACCTGCAGATCAATTACGACACGGATATCGTGCATACCATCAGTTTCCCGGACGATGACGGGTTGCTGCGTTATATCAAAGTGAACATCGACCCGCGTTTCGTGGATGTGCGGCTGAAGGGCGACCTCCCGAAGCTCGATTGCGGCGAGATATGCTCTGGCGACTTCCGCTCGCAGGATCTTTCCGTACTGCAGGAACTTGTGCCGCTGGATGCTTTTGCGCTGGAAGGTTTCGTGATCTGGACCATCCAGGACGTTACGCGGGACTATGTGGTTAATGGCATGAAGAGCCTGGTGCTCAACATCCGGAAAGACAATGAGCTGAAAACGTATACACAGGCGCGGGAATATCTCAAAACGCTCGCCGGCCGGGCAGACCTGAATATTCACCTGATCCCTTTCCTGAAGGTCAATAACCGCAACGTGCTTGAAACTACGTATGTGGCGCAGAGTATTATTTTCAGCAGCGCGCGCAGCGACCAGGAAAGGCTGGCGCTGAACGATCAGTTGATGACATTCCTCAAGGCCAATCCGCAACCGTTGGTGCTCAATGAAGTGACGCGGGGAACGGTGGAGCTGTATCCTTTCCTCAAATACCTGCCGTTGCACGGCGTCAAAAGTTTCATCCTTTTCCCGATCCTGCATGAAAACAACCTGTTGGGCATGCTGGAGCTGGCCACGTCTGAGCAGACGCCGCTGGACTGGGAGATTCTTTCCAACCTCCAACCTGTTTACGCGCTGGGCTCGCTGTTGCTGCGGCGGAGCGTGGAGCTGGCCAACGAGCGGATCAACGAAGTGATCAAAGACCAGTTCACCGCCCTGCAGCCCGCCGTAGAATGGAAGTTCACGGAAGCGGCCTGGGAATATCTCCATACGCCGAAAAACGTAAAGCAGAAAGATATCGGGAATATCCTGTTTGAAGATGTGTACCCGCTGTATGGCGCCGTCGACATCCGCAACAGCTCCGTGGAAAGGGGCACGGCGATCCGCGACGACCTGCGCGAGCAGCTGCAGCTCATCCAGCAAACATTCCGCGGTATCAACGGCAGCCTGCACCTCCCGCTGCTGGAGGAGTTGCAATACAAAAACAACCGCCTGCTCTCCGGCTTGCACGATACGCTATTCGCGGAGGACGAAGTGAAGATCAACGAATTCCTCGACCACGAGATCGCGCCTACCTTCCGCCATCTTTACGACAGCGAAGACGGCCTGAAACCTTTGCTCAACGAATACTTCACGAAGATCGATAAGCACACGGGGCATATCTACCACCATCGCCGCGAGTACGAAGAAAGCCTGCGGGAAATCAATTCCGCCATCAATAATTTCCTGGAAAAGGAAAAAGACGAACTGCAGCAATCGTATCCCTGCTATTTCGAAAAGTACCGGACCGACGGGGTGGAGTATAATATTTACATCGGACAGACCATCGCGCCGGAGCGGAAGTTCGATATGATGTACCTGCGGAATCTTCGCCTGTGGCAGCTTTCGTCGATGGCGAAAATCGCAAGGCTCACGAACGATCTGGCGCCTATGTTGAAACTCCCGCTGCATACCACGCAGCTGATCCTCGCGCATTCGAATCCCATCGCGATCAGTTTCCGGAAAGATGAACGGCGGTTTGATGTGGAAGGCGCGTACAACATGCGTTACGAGATCATGAAAAAACGGATCGACAAAGTGCGCATAAAGGACACGAACGAGCGGCTCACCCAACCCGGCAAGATAGCCATCGTATATTCGTATTCCCGGGAAGCGGAAGAATACCGCAAGTTCATCGACTTCCTCATAGATAAAGACGTGCTGCTCCGCGATGTGGAAATGCTGGAGCTGGAAGAGCTTCAGGGCGTTAGCGGCCTGAAAGCCATCCGCCTGTCAGTGAATATGGGCCGCGCGCTGCCCGCCGGCAATCCCTCCTGAATAATATCAACTCCATAAAAAAACGGCTGTTCAATTACTGAACAGCCGTTTTCATTTATCAGAACGTTATCAGAATTTAAATCCGAACGTCACATACGGCAAGGTACCTTCCGAAGAATGGCCGAGCACCGCCGTGAGCACCACGAGATTGACGGGCGAGAAGTACACGCCGCCGCCGAAGCCGTTATGCCATTTGCCGGAGTCTTCGCCACGGTACCACACGCGCCCCACATCGTTGAAACCGATGAGGCCCACAGAGCCAGGGAGGATATACGAAGTGAAGTCGAACAGTTTGACGCGCAGCTCCATGTTGTTGTAGAACATACCGTGCCCGGCGAAGCGGTTGTTGCGGAAACCGCGGAGATTGGCCGTTCCCCCGAGCGACAGCGCCTGGAAGAATTCCGGGTTGCCCCAGGTATAACCGCCGCCGAAACGGGTAACCAGCACTACGTTGGGCGGCAGGCCGAGGGAGGCGTAAATGCTCATGTCCGACCGGACCTGCAACATGTTCCTGCTGGCGCCGTTGATTCCTTTGCTGCCCAGGATATACGTATTCCAGAGGAGGCCGCGGGTGGCCACGAGCTTGTTGTCGCGCGTGTCGATGGCAAAGGCGCCGCGGAGGCCGGCGTAACTTTTCTTCGCATACAGGCGAACGGAATCCCCTTTGTCGAATGCATCGAGGAATCTGCCGTAATTGTGTTCCGGTTCGAGAGAAGCGGCGGTGACAGACGGCCCTATGGCGAAACTGATGTTCTGCGCCAGGTTGGTGCGCAGCATCATTTCCGCGGAATAAATATTGAAGCGGCTGCGGTAGTAACGGATCGGCGGATCGGTGACGTTTTTATCGTACACCGTTTCGTTTCCGAAGCCGAAGAAATTGACCGTATTGTGTGGTGCGCGCGCCAGCCCGTACAGCAACAAGTCTGATTTGCCGATCACGTCGTTGAATTGTCCTTCGTACCGGAATTGCCAGGCTTCCGTTGCCAGGGCATGCATGCCCGTCAGCCGGTGGCGCACGGCAAAGGAATCTTTCCGGAACCCTTGCCCGGTGTACTCCATGCCCACACCGAGGAGCAGCCCGTCGTCGAGGTTGAAGCCGCCGGTGACGAGGGGCATCAGTTTGTTATACTTAAACGCCATCCGGTTGTAACGGATTACATCCGGGTCGGAAGAAAGGCGCAGGCCCGCGCGGTTGCCTATGGCAAAGCTGTCTTCCTTGTGTTTCAGGTCGTAAATACGTGTTTTTTTACCGCCGCCGGAAGCAACGCTGTCGATATACGTGTCTTTTTCCGCGCCCCCGATCAGCCGTACCCGGATGCGGGGATGGCCTTCTCCGGTGAGCACGAAACGGTCTTGCCCGCCGAGGCCGTAGATTGCTACTTCCTTCGTATGCGCGGGATCGAAGGTGCGGTCGAAGAGTTTTTGCTCCAGGTCGCCCGATTTACTGATCTTGCGCGACACCACGCGCACTTTCCCGTCGTCCAGCCGGGTGATGGTGAACTGTTCGTTCTTCTGCGAGCCGGTCACATCCACGCCTTTGGCAAGGAAGCGGTAATATTTGAGGGCTTCGCTTTTCATGATGCCCCGCCTGGCTTTCAGCCGTTCCAGCATCATATCGCCGGTGAGGCTGCGGATGGAATCGGGCAACTGGCGCACGGCTTCTTCGATGGCTTCGTCGGTCATTTTCACCGTGAAGGATTCCGCTTCCTTCGCCCACTGTTGTTCGGACAGGTTGGTGAGGAAGTTGCGGTCGAAGTAGCGCGGGTTGAAGTTCAGCCCGTTGATGTTCGGGATATTTTTCCGGAAGCCCTGGATATTGGGCATGAGCCACGCGCGGCTTGCCATCCTAGGGATCACGCCTTCGTTGACGAAAAACGCCTGGTCGCGGTCGCGTGGGATCGGAAAGAATTCTTTCTTCTTCTTATCTTTTTCGGCCCACCAGCGCCATTGATCGTCGTGCCGGTCCCAGTCGCCGATGAAGAAATCGAGCAGGCGCGCCTGCAACACGGCTTTCTGGTTCACGGAATTATCGTTGTCTTCGAGCAGGTTCTCGAGTACTTTCAGCGTGTTGTAGGTTTTGCTGGCAGTAACGGGCTCGCGTTCTTCGAAGAGGTAAACGCCGCCGGCGAAGTCGTGGCGGAAGATGCCCAGCGCGGTATCATCGGGGAGATAGACGAACGAGGGGTTGGTATGCGGCACGCCGGCTTTTTCCGCCAGGGATGAAACGACGAGCGGGGCGTATGGGTTGGAAGCGGAGATCTGGTCCTGCACGATCTCCCGCGCGAAGGTTTCGCGGAGCGCTTCGGGAACGGCGGACGTTGGGTTTTTCACCACCGACCTGAGCACCCATTCCCTGCCGGAAGTATCTTCCAGCCGGAGGGAGCGCGTTTGCATCCCGCCCCCGCGCTTGGTGACTTTCAATCCGCCCTTCGTCGTGTCGATATCGATCACGGGGAAAGTAAGGGGCGTAGCCCAGACTTTCCGGTAGTTTTCGCCGAGCATAAGCCGGTGGAAACCGTTGATGTTGACGTAGCGGGGATCTGCCGCCATGGTCACACTGTCTGGCATGGGTTTGGCCGCTTCCTGCGCGAGCTTCTTCCGGTATCCGTTCAGGTCGAACATCTGACGCGAGAAGATAGGGGTGGATTCGTTTTCGTTATAGAAATCCACTTTCACGCTGCCATTTTTCATCACCGTGATCACACTGTATCCGTAGAATTTACTGGCGAACAAAGCGCCCGGGCCTTGCTTCACCCGGCTGTCTTTCGCGCCCGCGCCGCTCACCACGAAATAGCGGTGCCCTTCGTTGATGAGCTGCAAAGTATGCTCATGGCCCGCCACGAATACGGTGGGCGATTCCTTCGGGATAGCCGCTTCGATCCCGCGGATCAGGCGCTTGTATAACGGATGCGGGAGGTCTTCCCGCGTGCCGAATACGCCGCGTACCAATGGGTAAATGCTGCCGATAACGGGCATGGGCACGTATAGGTAAGGTTTGGCGTCGGTAAGGGGGAAGATATGCTGTTTGATGGTGTAATACCCACCATGAATGCCGTAGCTGCGCAAAGGGTGGTGCGCGGCGAATACGAGCAGCTTCCCGGGATTGGCGGCCGCGATATCCTTGATCTCGGCCAGCACCTCGTCTTCCGTCTTCTGATCGCAGGACGATTCCAGCCCGGGTTTTGCGCCAGGGTACAGCCACCACTCGGAGTCCATCACAATCAACATGACGTCATCTCCCAACGGCACGGCCAGCGGTCCGGGACAGCCATCTTTCGGTAAAAAGTCGACGTTGGGCAGTTTCAGCGAATCGATGTACTGTTGCTGGTTACGGATCTGCCGCCAGCCGTCGGGCCGGTGTTTGGACCAATCGTGGTTGCCGGGAATAAATATTCCTTTGGCGTTGGTGCCTCTCACGAGGTTGACCTGGTAATCGAGGATGGCGCGCGCTTCGGGGAAGTTCTTTGCCAGAGGGCTGGGCAACCCGAGCGGGTACACGTTGTCGCCGAGGAAGAGAACGGTGTTGGCGCCTTTATCCAGCGGGAAGTTGCGCTTCACCGCATCCACGACGGGGTTGATCCCGTTGCGCATTTCGCCGGCGTCACCGATGAGGATGATGCGCTGCTGTATGCTGTCTTCCTGCGCGGATGCCCGCAGGGCGAGGCAAGCGAGGAAAAGGAATGCGAGGTATTTCAATTTTTAGGGCTGTATTTGAATTTGAGAATATCGGCCGTATGGTCTTCATCGCCTTCGTTGGAAATATACATATCTCCGTTTGGCGCGAAGGTGATGCCTTCGGGCTGAGAGAAATGTTTCCTGGGCAGGCGGTGCGTTTCCTGTACGTTACCCTGAAGGTCGGTAATGACGAGCAGTTCATTCACCGAAGCCACGATATATACCCTGTTTTCGATGGGATGGACAGCTGCGCCGGAGGGCCTGAAGTGCTTGGAAGGACCTTCTTTCAGTCCGGGGATGTTGTCATTGAAAAAGCGCCAGGCGGGTTCGGGGTTCCAGGTCATCGAATCGGGGCTGAACGTGAATACGCTGGTCTGCTTTTGTCCTTTATCCACTTCGCAGGTTTTGCAGATGGCCACGATCCGGTTGGACTGGATATCATAATAAGCCGCTTCGAACTCGCGTTTCCAGTTGTGCGGGAAATGCGCGAGGGTGGAAGAGATGGTGTCGGTGAACATCCCGTCTATCCTGTACATGCTGCCGTTGCTTTTGAGCACGAACCAATCTTTGCCGGTGAACACGGTTTCTTCATAATCGCCGCCTTTCCCGAATTTCCAGGAGGGATAAGGAGCGGTAGCGCGGAGGTTGACCTGGAAGAGTTTTCCCTGTTCGTCGTTGTTGGCGATGAAGTGGGCTTCGTCGCGGTGGAACACGATGCCGGAGATTTCCTGCAACGACTCCCGGACGCGGAACCGTTCGTATTGTTCGAGCCGGTAGCCTTCCGGCGAGGTTTGGAGCCGTGCTTCATTTTGCCCCGCCAACTGGCAGGAAATGAGCATGATTGCAGGCAGCAGACAAGGAAACATCTTCATAAGCCATTCTTTATAGGATAAAATTAACGCAAAAAATGCCGTAATTTGGAATATAGTAAATACACCACCAGATGGAAATTAGTTCAGTGTTAGCAGCCGCGCAGGCCTATGTGACCCGGCAATATGAATCGCACCCGGACCCGGTGCTGGTATACCACAACCTCGTGCATACCAGCCAGGTAGTGCAGGCGGCCGACCAGATATCCGCCTATTACCGCCTTTCGGAAGCAGACCATCTGATCGTGATGCTGGCGGCCTGGTTCCATGATATGGGGTATCTTGAAGGCGAGCGATCCAGCCACGAATCCGCCGGCGCCGATGCCGTGCGGGCATTCGCCAAAGCGCAGGGGCTCCCTGAAGCTACGGGCCGCGCCGCGGCGGATTGCGTGCTCGCCACCAAAATGCCCCAGCAGCCAAATAACCTGCTGGAGCAGATCGTGTGCGATGCGGACCTTTTCCATCTCGGCAGCAAAGAATTTTCCAAACGCAACAAGCTCCTCCGCACGGAAGCCGAACTGGCCGCGGGCAAAAAGATCAGCAGCGTGGAATGGACGCGCACCACTATCCAGTTCCTCGAATCCCACCAATACCACACCGCTTACTGCCGTACTCTGCTCAACCCGCAGAAAGAAGAAAATATTGAAAAGCTGAAAATAAAGCTGGAAGAAAAACAGCGGGAAGCGACGGCGGAAAAGCACGGATTACAGCCGGAAAAGAAAGTGGAAAAAGTGAAGGAAGATAAGGAAGATAAGGGTGAGAAGAAGAAACCTGGCGTGGAAACGATGTTCCGCACCACCGGGACCAATCACATCCGCCTCAGTTCTATGGCCGATTCCAAAGCGAATATCATGATTTCGGTGAATGCCATCATCATCTCCGTATTGTTATCGGTTTTGCTGCGGAAGCTGGAAGATTATCCCAATTTCATCCTGCCCGCCTTCATTTTCCTCGTCACCAGCGTTACTACCATCGTGTTCGCGGTTTTGGCCACACGGCCCAATGTAACGAGCGGCCGCTTCACGGAAGAAGATATCAAAAACAAAAAAGCGAACCTCCTTTTCTTCGGCAACTTCCACCAGATGTCGTACCCCGAATATGAAGAGGGAATGGAAACCATCATCAAAAACCCGGATTACCTCTACAGCAACATGATCCATGATATATACAATCTGGGCGTGGTGCTGGGCCGGAAATACCGGTTGCTGCGCCTGGCGTACAATACCTTCATGTTCGGCATCGTGGCTTCCGTGATCGCATTCACGGTGGCGGCTATCTTTTTCCCGGTAAAAGGTTAGGCATTGGAGCAACAAACCATCCCCCTGAACGACCGCGACCTGAGCTGGCTGCACTTCAATTTCCGGGTGCTTTCCATGGCGGAGACGCCGGGTGTTCCGCTGTATGAGCGCGTGAAATTCCTGTCCATCTTCTCCTCGAACCTTGACGAGTTTTTCCGCGTACGCATGCCGGCGCTGCTGGCCCTGCACCAGTTGCATGAAGGCGAAAAAGGCGCCCTGTCCGCCGCGCAGCAGGAAATCGCCCGGCAGCTCAACGAATATGGGCGCATTTTCACGCAAGTGGTGATACCCGGGTTACAAGAGAAAGGCATCCGGTTGTATTACGGGGAATCCCCCGCACCGGAGCACTTCCCTGCCATCCGCGATTATTTCTTCAACACGATACTTGCCTACCTCCGCCCCGTGCGTCTCCGGCTGGGCGAACCGATGGAACTGTTCCTCGAAAACAACGCACTCTACCTCGTGGTGTGCCTGGAAGACGGCGGCACCGGGATCGTCAACATCCCATCGGATCATTTGCCGCGTTTCCTCCGGCTCGCCGGCAACGATATCCTCTTCCTCGACGACGCCATCCGCCAGCACCTGGATTTCCTTTTCCCGCATGTGGGCATCAAAGCCGCGTACAGCATCAAGGTTACGCGGGACGCGGAGATCGACGTTGACGAGTTCAGCGGCCACCTGCTGCAAAAAGTAGAAGACATGCTGGTACAACGCCAGATGGGCGTGCCCACCCGTTTCCTGTACGACGCGGCCATGCCGGATGCGCTGCGCAACCAGCTGGCGGCTTATTTCCGCATCGCGCCGCCGGAATTGGCCACCGGGGGGCGGTACCACAACCTCCGCGACCTGTCCGACCTGCCGCTGCCTTCCGACGCTTCGGCGGAATATCCCAAAGCGCCGCCAGCGTACTGCAATGCCATCGATCCCGGCAGATCGCTGCTGGACCAGGTCCAGGAGCGCGACTTCTTGCTGCATGTGCCTTATCAATCCTACGATTACATTCTTCGATACTTCAATGAAGCCGCCACTGACCCCGAAGTGCGCGAGATTTATGTTACGCTGTACCGCGTGGCTTCCACCTCCCGCATCGCACATGCGCTCATGAGCGCCGCGCAAAACGGGAAGAAGGTGACGGTGATGGTGGAACTGAAGGCGCGTTTCGACGAGGCCAACAACATCCGCTGGGCCAAGCGCATGAAGGCCGCCGGCGTTAAGATACTGTACAGCATCCCAGGCCTGAAGGTGCATGCGAAAGTGGCCCTGGTGAAGCGCAAGCGCGGATTCTACTGGGATCATACCGCGCTGCTGGCTACCGGCAACTTCAACGAAAGCACCGCGCGGTTTTATGCCGATCACGTACTGCTCACCCGCCACCAGGCGCTCACGCAGGAGCTGGAGCTGCTGTTCATTTATATGCAGACCGGCATCCAGCCCGGGAAGTTCAATTTCATGCACTTCGAACATTTGCTGGTGGCGCAGTTCAACCTTGTCGAGCGGTTTAAAACGCTCATCCGCGGTGAAGCGGAGAACGCCCGCAACGGCAAGCCCGCGCGCATCACCATCAAACTGAACAACCTGCAGGAGAAAAGCATGATCGCCGAGCTGTACGCAGCGGCAGACGCAGGGGTGGAGATCGATCTGATCGTCAGGAGCATCTGCTGCCTGGTGCCCCGCGAAGGCATCCGGGTACGCCGGATCGTGGACCGTTACCTGGAACATGCCCGTGTGTTCATTTTCCATAACGGTGGGAAAGAACTGATTTACATGGGTTCGGCCGACTGGATGAACCGCAACCTGCACCGCCGGATCGAAGTGTGCTTCCCGGTGTATGACCCGGCAGGCCGGCAGCAGCTGAAAGATATTATCGCCTTGCAATTGGCGGATAATACAAATGCCGTAATATTGGGGGCCGATGCCCGCAACCTGCCGGTTCCGCGGGAAGCAGGCGCCCCCGGCATCAACGCTCAGCGAGATACTTACGCATACGTTCGGAAACTATAAAATCCCCGGAATGGCAACTACCCGCAGCGCATCCCAATTTTTCAACAGAGTGAACAACCGGTTCGCTTTCTCGTTGTTTCTCCTGTATAAACTCCCCAGCGCCTGGATCTCCGGTGTTCGCGCGGGCAGCGCTTCCGAGCTGTCGTGCACCACATCCGTCCCGTATCGCTGGCTTTCCCAGAACCCTTTCCGCAGCACGTATTTCGCCTGCCTGGCTATGGCCGCGGAAATGAGCAGCGGGATTCTCGCCATGGGGCACGTGTATGGCGCAACGGCTAAAGTATCGATGCTGGTCACCGGGATGGAAGGCATCTTTCTTAAAAAGGCAAAAAACAAGACATATTTCACCTGTGACGAAGGCGCCGCCATCCGCGACGCCATCGCGCAAACGATAGCAACCGGAGAATCCGTGGCCCTGACGGTGGAAGTAACCGGCAGGAGCAAAGACAGCACGGAGATCGCAAGGTTCAGGATTACGTGGAGTTTTAAAAAGCATCATCATGAAAATCGCATTTCACGGAGCAGCACGCACGGTGACGGGGTCGAAGCACCTTATCACCCTGAAGAAAGGACTGAAGATTTTATTAGACTGCGGCATGTACCAGGGCATGGGCCGCGAAACCACCGCCCTTAACCTCGATTTCGGCTTCAATCCCGAAGAAATCGATGTTATGATCCTTTCGCATGCCCACATCGACCACTCCGGCCTCGTGCCGCGCCTCAGCAAACTGGGCTACCGGGGCAGCATCTATTGCACGCCGGCCACCAGGGACCTCACCGAAATCCTCCTGCTCGATTCCGCCGAGATCCAGGAAGATGATATTAAATACGTCAACAAGAAAAACGCGCGCGAAGGCAAACCTTACGTGGAGCCGTTATATAAACTGGAAGACGCCAAACGCGCCGTGGACCAGCTCGTGCCGGTGGCTTATGGGGAATGGTTCCGTATCGATGAAGACGTAGAAGTGCTCTTCACCGACGCAGGGCACATTATCGGCAGCGCCTGCGTGCACCTGAAGATCAACGAAGGCGGCAAAACGGAACATATCACGTTCAGTGGCGACATTGGCCGCTATGGTGATCCCATCCTGAAATCGCCGGAAGAATTCCCGCAGGCGGATTACATCATCATGGAATCCACCTACGGCAGCAGCCTGCATCCCGATATCAAACCGGCCGACGAAGAACTGTTGCGCTATATCCACGAAACCTGCGTCATGAAAAAAGGGAAACTCATTATTCCCGCCTTCAGCGTAGGCCGTACGCAGGAAATCCTCTATGCGCTCAACCGCGCGCAGCTGGCGGGAAAGCTTCCGACCGTGGACCTTTTCGTGGACAGTCCGCTGTCGCTCGAAGCCACCCAGGTGACCCGCATGCACCCGGAATGCTTCAACCGTAAAGTAGCCAAGCTTTTGGAAGTGGACGAAGACGTGTTCAGCTTCCCCGGTCTGCGTTACATTAAAACGGTGGAAGAATCGAAAATGCTCAACTTCCGCAAGGAACCCTGCGTTATTATTTCCGCTTCCGGCATGGCGGAAGCCGGCCGCGTGAAGCACCACATCGCCAATAACATCGAACAATGGAAGAACACGATTCTCATCGTGGGCTATTGCGAACCGCAATCCCTCGGCGGACGCCTCATGCGCGGCGCCACGGAGGTGTCTATCTATGGAGATAAATTCCAGGTGAAGGCGGAAGTGGGCGTGATACGCGCCCTGAGTGCGCATGGCGATTATGAGGATATGAGCCAGTGGCTCGCCTGCCAGAACCCACGCGACGTGAAGCGCCTCTTCCTCGTGCACGGCGAATATGAAGTGCAGACCGTTTTCCGCGACTGGCTCATCAAGAAAGGCTTCCAGGATATTGAAATCCCGACCCGGCATTTTGAGATTGGGTTGGGTTGACGGACTAATCCTCCGTCAGCGGGAACCAGAGGTTCACCCGCGTTCCTGACGGACGGCCATTTTCATCTTTCAGATCTTCGATGTCGAAAGACGCATCCATATTGTACCGGCTGTTGTAAATCTGCAGCCGGTCTTTTGTTATCTGTAGGCCCCGCGACACATGCGCGGGATGGCTTTGCTGCTTCAATACCGTAGCGGATTCACGGCCGATGCCGTCGTCTTCGATCACGCAGTGGATTTGTTGCCCTTCGCGCGTGAAGCCGATGTGCAGTTTGCCCGGCGCATTTTTATGTTGCAGCCCGTGCCAGATGGCGTTTTCGATAAACGGTTGCAGCACCATGGCGGGAATTTCCGTGAAATCCTGGTCCAGTTCCGGGTCGATGGAAATGGTATAATCGAAGCGCCCGTCGAGGCGGAGGCGCTCCAGTTCCAGGTAATTCTCCAGCATTTCCGTTTCCCGCGTGATGGAGATATTGTTGAGCTGCGAATGGTCGAGCACGTTACGGATGAGCTTCGCAAAGCGGCTGAGGTACGCCAGCGCAGTGTCCGTCTCGTTTTTTAACATGAAAGTCTGGATCGAATTGAGGGCGTTGAAGATGAAATGCGGGTTCATCTGCGCGCGGAGCGCTTTCATTTCCAGCTGCGACAATTCTTCCCGGAAAGCTGCCTTGCTGCGCGCTTCCTTCTTCACCAGATACATCCTGAAACGGAAATAACCGTACACGAGCCCCGCCGCCAGCAGGATGAGCAGCGTCCTGAACCACCAGGTTTGCCAGAACGCCGGCAGGATCACGATGTGCAGGGAGGTAGTGTTGCGGGAGAATACGCCGGCCGTGTTCATGCTCTTTACATTGAACGTATACTCGCCCGGCGGGAGGTTGGTATACCGGGCCGAAAGCACGTTTTCCGCCGGTAGCCAGTCTTTATCGAGCCCTTGCAGCTGGTAGAAATATTGCAGTTTCTCGCCGTGGTATTGCAGCGATTTGAAGTCGATGCCAAGGAAATTTTCATCATGGTGCAGTAGAAGCGGTTTGTTGAAGAACATCGCGGAATCCACCATCACCGGAATGTTCAGCACCCTGAATTCAACGATTGTTACGTCGGGCGGGGCGGGTTTTACTTCCAGTTTGTCGGGGGAGAAGGCGATGGCGTGATCGGTGGCGCCTACGAGCAGGCGGCCGTCCGCCATTTGCACAATGCTGCGCCGCACCATTCGTGCATCGGTGATGATGTCGTTATTTTGGACAAAGATGGAAAGCGTGCGGGTAGGGCCGTTCAGCCGGTAGAAGCCGGATTGGGTGGTGAGCCAGTAGCGGTTGTTGCCGGCTGGCGCCATCGACAGGATCCATTCGTTGAAGGGGCGGTTGTTGATCATGAGGGCTTCCCATCTTCCCGAAAAAGGGAAATAGAAATACACGCCATGATCGGTGCCGGCCAGCAACGTCGTATCGTTGACGGGGAGCAGCGCCGTAATGTTGCGTACCGTATCCTTGCCGCGCATGAACATCACCGCTGAAGTAACTTTCCCCAGCGCTTTATTGAACCGCAACACGCCGCCCCTGCTCGACCCCAGCCACAACAGACTATCGCCGCCGGGAACGATGGCGGTAACGGCGGTATTCCGGCGGATGAATTCCGTGATTTGCGGATAATTCATAAACTGGCCCGACATGGGGTTCCACCGCGACATGGCTTCTTTATACAACCCGATCCAGACGGTGGTATCGTTTTCCGGGAACATCGTGAGTACAGCCTGATCGTGGAGCGCCGGGGGCCTGTGATGGCGGAAGCGCTGCTTGACCGGATCGTATTCGGAGATCATCCCGTTTTCCTGTCCCACCAGAATCGTTCCGGAAGGCAGTTCCGCGAGGCTCCAGACGAGGTTTCGTTCTTCGGTGAGGCCATCCGGTCCGTATGTATAATGCCGTACAGGGCTGAGATCGGGGCGGAGGTGCGAAAACCCTCCACCCCAGGATGCCATGTAAACATCCCCGTTCTTCGCCGTCAGCAAGCCCGTTACCTCCGCACCGGGACCCGGGTAAGTTGGCTGGTCGAGGCGGGTAAAACCTTCGTTGTGCAGACTGAGTATATTGACGCCCACATCCGTTCCCACCCAAAGGTGACCGTCGCGGTCGGGGACGAGGCAATTGGTTTCGTAATTGAGGTGCAGGCCCAGCGAGTCTTTCGTGGGTCCAATATGCAGCGAGAATTTATCCTGCAAATCGTTGTAACGGTACAGGCCGTTATCTTTCATCCCCGCCCAGATGTTGCCATGATGATCTTCCGCCAGCTCATACACCTGATCGGGTGGCTGGTTGCCGAACCGGAACTGGAACCGCCGCATGGCGCTGCTGTCGGGCGTCCAGCAAAGCAGCTCGTTGGTGATGCGCGTTGCCGCCCAGATGCGGCCCCGCTGGTCTTCCAGCATTTCTTTCACGCTCGCGAATACATTCAGCAGAGGGTAATTGTGCGGATTGTTGTAAGAGCTGAACAGTTGCTTCCTGTCTTGGGAAAGCATGTACATCTCCTTTTCTCCGCTGATCCAGAGGCGCCCGTGGGCGTCTTCCAGGATGGCCGACTGCATGTTCGTACTGATACTGTCGGGAATGTTTGCCGGCCTGCGGAACCTGCGATGTGTGGGATCGAGTTGCAGGAGCCCGGCCTCCGACGTCACATAGAGCTGGCCCTTGTGGTCCTGCAAAAAAGCATATACACCGATCTCCCTCCCGGCGGGTATGCCGGCCTCGATGGGAACAGTGGAAATGCGGGTGGTCACGGGATCGTATAACCGGATATTCTCCGGCGTACCGATCCAGATATGGCCCTGGCGGTCTTCGTACAGGGCGATGTCGTCGTAATAAATGGAACCAGGCAACCGGTCGAACTGGGTGATGGTGATATAATTCTCACCGTCGAATCGCTGCAGTGCGTTGCTGGCGATCCAGATAAAACCTTTCTTATCCTGCAAAATGCCGGAAACGTGGTTGCCGGAAAGGCCGTTGTGGATGGTGAGATGGGAGAAAACATAAGCCTGCCGCGAAGACTGTGCTTTAACGGTGTAAACAGTGAACAAGAGTGCGGACAGGTACAGATACTTCATGCAGGTGTTGTAACTGCCGGAAAGCGTTTGCTGGCTTTCCGGCAGGATTAAAATCAGTTGACGGTAAGCTTGTAAGCGGTTACATGGTTACCGAAGAAGGTGGGAATATAAACGATTTTCTTTTTCGGATCGTAGCCGATGTCGGCGGTCTGGAGTTTTTCGGCCTGGGTATCCAGGATTTTGTCGGCGGAGTTGTTTTTGATATTCACATAATATACGTCGCCTTTCCAGCAGGAAACGATGTATTCGTCGCCTTTAACGTGTTCGATGCCGTCGGCGCCGTTGGAAGCGGGGGCTACTTTGGTGAGGGTGCCGTCGATCGCAGCGAGTTTCACCGAGCTGTCGTCGAGCACGAGGAGCCCTGCGGGGCCGGCGAGGATGCCGTTGGGGCCTTTCAGGCCGCTGCGGGCACTGTCGAGATAGGGGCCGCTATTCGTTTCCGGCACCACTACGTGCACGGTTTTTTTGCGGGAATCGGTAACGAGCACCTGTCCGTTCGGCGCCACGGTTACGTCGTTGAGTCCTTCGGCATTGGCGATGGCGATGCGTTTTTCGATGGCGCCTTTTTCAATGTCGATCACCACCACTTCGTTCAGATCGGCGACATACAGGCGGTTTTTATAGAGACCCATGCCTTTGGGGGCGTGGAGCCCTTCCACCCAGCGGAGCGAAACAATCTTACCGTCTTTCGGCGACACGCGGGAAACGAAGCCCTGTCCATCCTTCCCCCACGGCTGGCCGTCGATGTTGGTGACATAGAGGATATTGCGTTTGGCGTCGAAACACACGGATTCGGGCACCTTCAGCGTCGTGTCCGTCGACCATAACTTCGTGAGCGTGGCCTGCTGGGCCAGGGCGTCCAGGCAGGGCGCGCCGGCAAGGAAAAGACTTAGGATGGCATATTTCATTTTCATAACACGTAGATATTAGACTTTAAATTTAATAAATGTATTTTTAATCGGTATTATGAAACAAATCCTGACGATCTGCCTCGCGCTGCTCACAGGCGCTGCAACTGCACAGCAGCGCAAAGCCGTTTTCATCATTGTGGACGGCATCTCCGCCGATGTGCTGGAAACACAGCCGGTCCCGAATCTTAGCAGCATCATCCAATCCGGCAGCTATCTGCGCGCCTATGTGGGCGGCGAAAAGGGCGGATATACCCAAACCCCTACCATCTCGGCCGTAGGTTACAACAGCGTGCTCACCGGCACCTGGGTGAACAAGCATAACGTGTGGGACAACGATATCAAAGACCCTAATTATCACTACTGGACCATCTTCCGGACCTTCAAATCCCATTTCCCCCAAAAGAAAACCGCGATTTACAGTAGCTGGGAAGATAACCGCACCAAACTCGTGGGCGACCGCCTGGAAGCCACCGGCAATCTCGCCATCGATATCAAAGCCGACGGCTTCGAACTGGATACGGTCCGATTCCCGCACGATCGTAAAAAGGCCTACATGGAACGGATCGACGCGCATGTGGCCGATGTGGCCGCCAAATCCCTCCGTGAACACGCCCCCGACCTCAGCTGGGTGTACCTCGAATATACCGACGACATGGGCCATATGTACGGCGACAGCCCTGAGTTCATCGCTTCCATCCAAAAAATGGACGAAAAGGTGGGCCAGATCTGGAAAGCGGTGCAATACCGCCAGCAACGGTTCAAGGAAGAATGGCTGATTGTCATTACCACCGACCACGGCCGCGACGAAAACTCGGGTAAGCATCATGGCGGGCAGTCGTTCCGCGAGCGCTCCGGCTGGATCATTTCCAATATCAAACAACCGAATACCTACGCGAAAATATCCTACCCCGGTGTGGTGGATATCATGCCTACCATCGCACGATTCCTGCAACTGCCGCTGCCGCAGCATGTAGCCCGCGAGTCCGACGGGATCGCGTTGTCGGGGAAGATTTCCGTAGCGCATCCCCAGGTGCATCACTACAACGGCACGCTGGATATTTCCTGGGTGAGCCCCGATCCCGGCGGTAACGTGAAAATCTGGGTGGCTACCACCAACGCATACAAAACCGGCGGCACCGACGAATACCGCCTCCTGGCGGAAGTGCCCGCCGCGCAGCGGCATGCCGTTGTGAATGTGAAAGACCTGCCTTCGGAATTCTACAAAGTAGTGCTGGAAGGGAAGGAAAATACGATCAACCGCTGGTGGCTGAAGAATTAAGCTTCTTCCTTCTTTCCAAAATTAGGTGGAAAGACGGTACGTTGGCAAAAAATGTGGCGTCATGTATATAAACCTGGGGTGAGCATTGAAGAAACCTGGGGTGAAATGCAGATCATTCATCCATCCTTCAATGATCCTTCAGTCATCCTTCAGGCAAACACCCTCAAACTCAAGCCAGCATTGGAGGAGCTTGGAGGATCATTGAAGGATGTCAGCAGGATGTCAGTAGCGGTTCAGTCGTTATTCCCTGATTTTCAGCATCCCGGCATTAATGGCCACCACGATGGTGGAAATACTCATCAGCACGGCACCCGCTGCGGGGCTGAGCAAAATCCCTGCGCCCGACAATACCCCCGCGGCCAGGGGCATCGCGATCACGTTGTAGCCCGTGGCCCAGGCGAGGTTCTGTATCATTTTCCTGTAAGTGGCTTTGCCGAACAAGACGAGGCTGGCGACGTCTTTGGGGTTGCTGTTAACGAGGATGATGTCCGCCGTTTCGGCGGCCACGTCGCTGCCCGAGCCAACAGCAATGCCTACGTCGGCTTTGGCGAGGGCGGGCGCGTCGTTCACGCCGTCTCCCGTCATGGCTACGAATTCACCTGATTTTTGCAGCTGTGCGATTTTTTCGAGTTTCTGGTGAGGGAGCACTTCGGCGAAGAACTGGTCCATGCCGAGGCTGCGCGCCACGTCTTCCGCCACCACTTTGTTATCGCCGGTGAGGAGTACGGTTTTGATGTGCTGCGCGTGCAGCGTGCGGATGGCCTCGGCGGATTCCGGCCGCACCTGGTCGGAGAGGGCGATGAAGCCCACAGGAGTATCATTGCGCAATACATATACCAATGTTTCGCCGGCGCGGATCTTCTCCGGCGGGTGCTGCAGCGCATTGGGGCTCACCACGGCGATGGCGGCGCCGTTCAGGTCGGCCGTAATCCCTTTCCCAGTGATGGCGGTAATGTTACCGGCGGGGTCCGCCGGAAGACCCAGTTCTTTTGCTTTTGCCACGATCCCCGTGGCGATGGGGTGCTCAGAGCTCTGTTCGAGCGCGTAGGCGAAGCGGAGGATGTCGTTGTCCTGCAAATCCGGCGTGAGTGAAGCATACCGCGCTACGGCGAATTCGCCAACGGTCAGCGTGCCTGTTTTATCGAAAACAAGCGTTGTGATCTTGCGGGCGTTTTCGAAAGCGGTCCTGTTGCGGATGAGGAGCCCGTTGCGCGCGGCAAGCGCCGTGGATTTGGCCACTACCAGCGGGATGGCGAGCCCCAATGCGTGCGGGCAGCAGATCACGATCACGGTTACCATCCGCTCGATGGCGAATGCCAGGGAGCTCCCGCTCCAATACCAGGCGAAAAATGTGGCGAGGCCGGCAACGATGGCAACCAACGTGAGCCAGCGCGCGGCTTTGTCAGCCAGCAGCTGCGTACGCGACTTGTCCTGCTGCGCTTCGTTCACCAGCTGGATCACTTGTTGCAGGTACGATTCCTTGCTGCCGTGCGTCACCTGGATGCGCAAGGCGCCGTTGCCGTTGATGGAGCCGGCGATCACCTTGCCGGCGGGTTGCTTCTCCACCGGCTTCGATTCGCCGGTTAGCATGGATTCATTCACCGCGCTTTCGCCTTCGGTAATAATACCATCAGCCGCGATCTTCTCGCCGGGCTTCACGAGGATAAGGTCGCCTTTCTGCAACTGATCGGTCGGTATTTCGGAAATATCTCCGTTGCGGATGAGGTGGGCGGTGGAAGGCATCAGCCTGACGAGCGCTTCCAGTTCGCGCGATGCGCCGGCAACGGAGGTCATCTCGATCCAGTGGCCCAGCAGCATAATGAGGATTAATGTAGCCAGTTCCCAGAAAAAGTCCATGCCTTCCAGCCCGAACACGGTGGCGGCGCTGTAGATGTAAGCCACGCTGATGGCGAACCCGATGAGGGTCATCATGCCCGGGTTACGGGATTTCATTTCATTCACCCAGCCTTTGAGAAAGGGCCAGCCGCCATACACGAAAATGATGGTCGACAGTGCGAACAGCAGTTTGTCCGAATAGGGGAATTGCCAGTCTACCCCCATCCAATGCTGGATCATGGGGGAAAGTAACAGTACGGGGATGGTGAGTATCAGCGTAGCGTAGAATCTTTTTTTGAAATCCCCGATCATGCCGTGATGGTCGTGACCGCCATGACCGGCATCTGCGGCATGATCGTGCATGGGCGCGGTTTTCGGTGCGGCGTGATGTACGTGTGTATGGTCTGCCGGGTGGTGGTGGTGTTCCGGGTGATGTGGAGAGGATTCGCCAGGCTTCATGGTCGTCAGGTTTGGAAAATGAAAACAAGTTTACTGGGGAGAATGTTCAAATCCCTTGCCAGTATTGGCTTTTGCCAAAATTGTATAACAGAAAACCGGAATGATGTAAATCGGTGGTTACGGCTGATGGAGGTGTTTTTCCAGCACGTGGCCGAGCGCGGTGAACTCGATAGGCTTCACGACGTAATCGCTCGCGCCTTCGCGGCGGAACCGTTCGGCGGATTCGGTGAATGCGTCACCGGAAGCGATGATGACGGGTATATGTTGCAGGATGGGATCGCTTTTAAGGTGCCGGAGCATTTCGCTGCCGTTCATGGTGGGCATATGCGAGTCGAGAATGATGAGATGCGGTGTTTTCTCCCGGGCGATGGCCAGCCCGTCGGTCCCGTTTTCCGCCGCAAGCACGTGAATGCCTTGCGAGAGGAGGAAGTTGCGGAGGATGATCTGGTTCATGCGGTCGTCTTCCACCACCAGCACCGTACTGCCCGCGAACCGTGGAGCCTTGGTTTTTACTTCTTCGCAAACGGGGAGCACCGCGCCTTCCGGAATGGGGAAAGATACGGTAAACGTCGTGCTTTGGCCCACCACGCTGCTTACTTCAACGCGCCCGCCCAGCTGCCTGGCGAAAAGCTGGGTGATGTACAATCCCAGGCCGGTTCCTTCCACGAACGTCTTCTTCACCGACACAAACGGCTCAAAAATTATCTCCTGCTTGTCTTCGGATATCCCACCGCCCTGGTCGGTGACGCTGATAAACCATTCATCTCCCGTTACCCCGCCATGCACATCGATCACGGAATCGTTGTTGGTGAACTTGATGGCGTTGGTGAGCAGGTTGTTCAATATCTGCGACAGTTTTACTTCATCGGTACGGACCGTCTGCGGCAGGCGCGGCGAAATGTGCAGGCGGATGGAAACGGATTTGGCCTGGGCGAGCAATTCGTATATACGGATGATGTTATGCAGAAAGGGCTGCGTCTTCACATCGCGGAGCTGCAATGCATCCGTTTGCCCCGATTCGATGCGCGACAATTCCAGCACATTGTTGATGATGTCTTTTACATTGAAACTGGCCACATACAAATGGTCTACCAGCCCCGCCATGGTTTCGGGTGAGCGTCCGTTCTGGATATCCATCCGCATGAGCTGCACGATGCCGAAGATGGCGTTCAGCGGATTGCGGATTTCGTGGCTCGTTTCCTGAAGGAACAGTTTCCTGGAATTATTGGATTTCTCCAGTTCGTCTTTTTTATGCCGCAATTCCGCGAGCAATGCGTTGTAAGATTTCTTGTAATGATAGATGCAAAGCAATGGAACGCTGACATGCCAGGCGATGTTGGTCCACCGCAGCGACCGGATGACGCTGTCGGATAAGAGGAGGTAGGGCGGTTTTCCGTTCAGCAGGTGCCATTCCATCATCACGATGGCCAGGCTGAGCATGACCACGGCCAGTATCTGCCGGAAATGATTTTCGATGGTGAGGTAAGTGAGGCTGATCATCGACATGCAGGCGATCATGAAGATCACGCCGGGGCCCAGCAGCCAGTCGAAATAAACTGCCCATACGGATTGGAGGAATACAAGCCACATGGTGGCGGCCTGCAGTTTGCCGAAATGATTTATTAGCATAACCGAGCTGAAGCAGAGCAAAGCCGCGGTATTGCCAAAGAAGGTGATGGGCGCGCCACTGATGAAAAAATAAATCACGCCGAGCGCAAAGAGGCTCGTGCCGATGGCGATGGCGAGGGAATTAATGATCCTCAACTGGCAGTGTTTTTCTTCAGGAACCCGCTTGACTCCTGTATCCATCAGTCGGGTGATTGCGGCGGTGATTTTCATGTTGTCAGGGTTAATAGCTCCGGCATCAGGAATCTTTATTTTTCAGGGTGTTTTTCTTCTTTCGGACCAGCTCTTTTCAAATGTAATCATTCCATCCATGCAGGCAAAAACTTAATATCCACGCCAATTTGTTTGTGTAAATAAAGAAAGGCCGCCCTTGCGGACGGCCCTCTTCTTCTTTCCTCGCCTATCACGCTAAGTCGTTTATTTCGCACCCGCCTTTTCGAGCAGGCGGATGATTTCGGTCTGTCTTTTTTGCCGCGCATGTTGCAGCGTTGTAACGCCATCTTTGTCAGCGATATTCAGGTCGGCGCCCGCATCAATGAGTAATTGCACGATTTTGATATGGTTTTCGCCCCCATTGCCCAGGATCACCGCTTCCAGCAGGCCCGTCCATCCGAGTCGGTTGATGTGGTCGATGGGGAATGTTTTGTCTTCCAGCAGCGCAATCACCGTTTCCACATGCCCGCGCTCGCAGGCGGGAATGAGGGCGGAACCGCCATAACGGTTATAGACGGTGTAATCCGCGCCGGCTTTCATGCACATCCGCACAATGTCGGTCATCCCTTCGGCGCCGGCGTACAGAAACGGGGAATTCAGGATTTTGTCCTGTGCATTCACGTTTGCGCCTGCGTCGATGAGCGCCTGCGCGGCCTGTGACTGGTACTTATAAACGGCGGTCATCAGCGGCGTGCGGCCTTCGGCATCGCGCGATTCGATTTGCGCGCCGGCACGGAGCGCAAATCGAATCGCGGCGGTGTCGCCTTTGGCGGCGGCGGTTTGTAATTGCTTGTTTGCGCTGTTGTCCATTTTGCTCGTCTCTTTTTCTTGCTGCGCGCAGGCAGGCATTGTAAGGCCCAGTGCGAGCGCCAGTAAAATTGTCTTCATTATCCGAAGTTGAATATCAAAATTACCGGCAAAAGGAGGAGCGGGAGGGGGATTATTGTGGAGATTCGGGTACTTTCTGAAACTGTTGCCGGAAGGCGAGGGGAGACTGGCCGGAATACCGGCGGAAAAAACGGGAGAAATAGGACGTGTCGGAGAACCCCAGTTCATACGCGATCTCTTTCACATCCTGCGTGGTGAGCGTGAGCAGGCGGCGCGCTTCCAGCAACAGTCTCCGCCGGATCAGGTTGCCCGCTGTAATGCCGGTTTCCTTGCGGCAAACGATGTTGAGGTATTGCGGCGTTACGTGCAGTTGCGCGGCGTAGTATTCCACCGTGGCATTTTCGCGGTAATGCTTTTCCAGCAGCGAAAGGAACTGCTTCACGAGGCGCTGCACCGGTGGCTGGTTAGGCGTGGGATGTGCATCTTCGTAAAATCGTTCCAGCATCGTCAGCAACGCGAGCAGCCGGTACGTAATGATACGGACCGACAGGAAATCCGCCACTGCATATTCTTCCAGGATGCTTTCCAACTCCCGGACTACCGCGGCGAAGGGCTTCGGCGGCAAGGCCAGGTGTGGATTGGCGGAGAAAGAAAAGAATGGCCATTGCAACGTGTCGCCCGTTAGAAAATCCCTGCCGAACATCAGCTGGAAACCTTTCGTTCCGGGCGATAGTTTCCAGTCGTGCGGCTGCCCCGGCGCCAGGAAGTACACGGAGCCGGCTTTTACAGGGTAAGGGGTAAAATCGATGGTATGGGTGCCGCTGCCGCGAATCACCACCAGTAACATGTAGAAGTCGTGTTTGTGCGGCTGCGGAAGGCTCGCCCGGCCCTGCTCTTCATGGCGGAAAATACTGAATACCTCCGCTTTGAGGGGTATGCAAATATCCTGTATGCGGATAACGGGCAGGTGGTGCTTCGAAGCCATATGCGAATATAAGCGTTATCGCAACAGGGTGGCCGTGCCGGTCAGGAAGAAGTCGGCGCCGAGATAATCCACCGCGCTCACTTGCCAAACGAACGTGCCGCTGCCCTGCAACTGCCCGTTGATGCGCCCGTCCCACCCGCGATTGTTTTCCTGGCCGCTGTAAACAAGTTGCCCCCAGCGGTTATACACCCTGAAGAACCGGATCTCCCGGATCCCCGCGCCGATGGGCCGCAGCCAGTCGTTGATGCCATCGCCGTTGGGCGTGAAACCTGTGGGCACAAACACCTGCGGCAATGTATTGTACACCTTCACGGTCATGAAAGCCGAATCCGCGCAACCCGCCTGGTCCGTAACCAGCACCTTCAATCGGATGCCCGTGCCGGGCCTGTGGTACGCCGCTACCGGATCGGCGATGCCAGGGTTGGAAAGCCCCGCGCCCGGCGACCACTGGTAACCGCTGCCGCCGGAAGCGTACAGCTGCAAAGGTTGCCCCACCACCACCGACGTGTCGCGCCCGGCGAATGCCTGCACTTTCGGTAATACGGTTACCAATACCGTATCCCGCGCGGGTTTGGGGCATCCGCGCGTGTCGGTGGCCGTAAAAATGTACGCGGTGGTAGCGGCAGGCCTTATCACGGGGTCCAGTGTGCCGGGCAACAGGGGCGACCAGCTGAAGGCGCTCCCGTCTGTCGCCGCATGCAATTGCGCTTCCGTGCCGAAGCAAATCATCGTATCCGCGCCCGCCCTGGCGATGGGATAGGGTACCGTCCGCACCCAAACGCTCCCGTTCGCCGTGCAAGCGCTTACGCTGGCGGTGAGCAGGTAGCGCGTATCGCCCGGAGGCCGCACCAGCGGAGCCGGCGCGCCGGGAGACAACAGCCCAGTACCCGGCGACCAGTTATACACCAGTCCGTTCGATTGCGGCCGCAGCCGGATGGTGTCGCCGAGGCAAATCAGTGTGTCGGCGGGCATTTGCAACGTTACCTGGTTGGTAGTGCGGATCAGCACGGAATCGCGGTTCAGGCAGCCGTTTTGGTCGAGGTCGACGTAATATTTCGTTTCGCCCGTTACGTTCACCCGCGGCGTCGCCGTTTGCGCGCCGGTCATGTTCACCGCCGGCGACCAGGTGAAGATCCCGGTTCCGGTGGCTTGCAACGTGAGCGGGTCGGGCGGGCAGATGAGCGTATCGCGGAACGTCAGCCCTATAGGCGGTTTGTCGAGTATGGTGACCGTTTGCCGGAGGGTATCCTTGCAGCCCACGGAGTTGTGGGCGATGAGCGTAACGGTGAACGGGCCGGAGGAAGGGTACGTCCAGCTGGTGTTTTGCTGGTCTGCGTTGTCTGTCATCACGTTCGGCTGCCCGAAATCCCAATACCAGTAATTCACCGATCCGAAATTGGTGGTGGTTTGGTCGGTGAAGGAAACGGGTTTGCTGATGCAGCTGCCGGTGGTAGTAAATGCGGGGTTAAAACCGGGATACACGAGCGCGAGGGCTTCCGTGGAGTCCGGGCATTGCATGCCGCGGTTGGTAGTGAGCTTCACGGTATAGGTGCCCGGTTGCACGAACGTGAAATCCGCCGTGGGGTTGGTGCCGGTGTAAACGAGCTGGCCGGCGGCGTTGCGAAACTCCCAGTCCCACCGCGCAATGAGCGGGCTGTTGGAGCGGTTGGCCACGACCAGTTGCTGCGAATTGCCGCATAGCATGTATTCGGGCTGGAGTGTGGCGGTAGCGAGGGTGCAGCCGGTGATGTTGATCTGGAGGTCCTTCCGTTGTGTGGCGATCACGATGCCGTTCCTGATTTCCTGGACGCAAACGGTAACCACATAGATCCCCGTTTCCGGCGCGATGCCGGTGATGAGGCCGGTCATGGCATCGATGTTGACGCGCACGCCCAGGGGGGCATCTCCGCTGAACTGGCCGCCGTATGGCACGCTGGTATATGGCGGCGCCAGGGGTGGCTCGCTGTTATTGGCTCCGCCTCCGCCGGGGCCGCCGCCTCCGCCGCTGCTATAGCCCGCGGTCAGGTAGGCGTCGCAGAAGAAATACCGGAGCTCGTCGCCATCGGGATCGGTGGCGGCGAAGCTGTAGTCGAATGGATTTTCGGCGCACACGGTCACCAGGTCGCTGCCCGTGAATTGCGCGCTGCGGTTATCGGGAGCGGTGGCGAGTTGCGCGGTGCCGGGGATTTCGGCGGTGTAGGTAGCGCCGATGCGGCCGTAGCCCGCCATCAGGTTACTGATCAGATCTACCCGGTTCGTTACCTGCGAAGTGATGATGTACCCATCCGGCGAATCGGGGAGGGTGACGGAGAATACCCAGTAGCCGACGTAGTAGCAAACCAGCGGTGGACGGGTGATGCAGGGATCGGTGCTGGTGTGGCTGATCTGCTCCTCCCGGTTGAGAGGTATGCGCAGCATCTGGTATTCCGAATTATTGCCGCGCCTGAAAACGCCGATGTAGATGGGGTCGTAGAACTGCCGGCCGGGAGTGCCGCAGCTGCGGAATTGTTTGAGCGTTACCTGGTAAGTGGTGCCGCCGTTGCTCCTGGATAATACCGTATAATACATTTCCCCGCCGGTGATATGGTCCGCGCGCAGGCCGGTGAAAAAAGCCAGCAAAAAGATCAGGAGCGACAGTTGCTTCATGCAAAGGTATTTGGACAATCGGAATACGGAATTTCCGCACAAGCAGTTGCTTGTTTGCATGTAGTCAGGCTGATGGCGGGTGCGTCGCGAATGATGATTAGCGCGTGGCGGGATAAAGCAGGCTATGGAGCATGCTCACCAGTTCAGAGAACTTCTCCGGTTTGGTGTAAAACTGGAAAGCGCCCAGTTCCAGGGCTTGCCGGATGGTTTGCTGGTCGGACGCGGTAGAATAGATGACGACGGGGACGTTCTTCGCGCGGTGACTGCCTTTCAATTCCTGCAAAAACTGCATGCCGTTCATGACGGGCATGTTGAGGTCCAGGAAAATGATGTCGGGCAAGGAGGCTGATACATTCAGGTGATCGATGCCTTCCTGCCCGTTGGCGGCAAGCGAACACCGGATCTGGTTATCGATGAAAGCCAGGGCCGACAGGAAGATCTCCTGATCGTCCGTATCATCGTCGATCAGCAAAATGTTGGGTAGAGTTGTCGTCATACGAATAGCACAATTTCAAATGACAAATGTCGCATGAGGAAATAAATGCATGTATTTTATCGCCCGCCGCATATCCCTATCAAATTAATCATTTTAAGTTGAATTATGCGGAATTATTGAGTAAGATTGCGCGGAACAATCCTATCCGCATGAAACGGTTACTCTTTATGTTATTATGCGGCTGTCTGGCGGGTGAAGCGAACGCCCAGCGGCGGCCGAATGTCATTATTATTTATGCCGATGATGTGGGTTACGGCGACCTGAGTTGTTACGGCGCCACGCAGGTGCAAACGCCCCATCTCGACGCCCTGGCCAAAAGCGGTATCCGCTTCACCAACGGGCGCACCACTTCCGCTACCTGCACGCCTTCGCGGTTTGCGTTACTCACCGGCCGGTATCCCTGGCGCAAGAAAGGCACGGGCGTGCTGCCCGGCAATGCGGCCATGATCATCCCGCCGGGTTCCCCCACGCTCGCATCCCTCATGCAGCAAGCCGGGTACCAGACCGCGCTGGTCGGCAAGTGGCACCTCGGGCTGGGGGATGGTTCCCCCATCAACTGGAACGCCGACATCAAGCCGGGGCCCAATGAAGTAGGATTTCATTACGCCTTTTTCTTCCCCGCAACGGCCGACCGCGTGCCCACCGTGTTCGTAGAAAACCGGAAAATCATCGGGGCAGACGCCAACGATCCCATCGAAGTCAACTACCAGGAGAAAACCGGCAACGAACCCACCGGCAAAGAAAACCCGGAACTGCTCAAAATGCCCGCCTCACACGGGCATAACAATACGATCGTCAACGGTATCGGCCGCATCGGCTGGATGAAAGGCGGCACCCGCGCACGGTGGACCGACGAGGAAATCGCATACGCCTTCACCGACAAGGCGATTGAATTCATGGAGCACAACCGCAAAAAGCCCTTCTTCCTCTGTTTCAACCTCAGCGATATCCACGTGCCCCGCATGCCGGCGACCGCATTCAAAGGTAAGAGCAGTATGGGATACAGGGGCGACGCGATCCTGCAAATGGACTGGAGCGTGGGGAAGATCATGGATAAGCTTCGCCAGCTGGGACTGGAAAAAAATACGATCGTCATTTTCTCGAGCGACAACGGCCCCGTGCTCGACGACGGATATGTGGACGGCGCGGTAACGCAACAGAATGGCCACCAGCCGGCCGGTCCGTTCAGGGGCGGGAAGTACAGCGCTTTTGAAGGCGGCACCCGCGTGCCCTGGATCGTCAGCTGGCCGGGTACGATCAAAGGTGGCGGTACTTCGGACGCACTCATCAGCCAGGTGGATCTCTACGCGTCTTTCGCGAAATTGACCGGGCAGCAAATAGCGCCCGGCGCGGCGCCCGACAGCCATGATATGCTGCCGGCGATGCTGGGGAAGAAGGCGGAAGGCCGCTCCTGGGTGGTGTTGCAGGGCGGATCGCTTTCACTGGTGCAGGGCGACTGGAAGTATATTTCGCCTTCCAGGGGCGTGAAACTGATGAAAGAAGTGAACATCGAATCCGGGAACGACGAATCGCCCCAGTTGTATAACCTCCGCAGCGATCAGGGGGAACGGCAAAACTTGGCGGCGCAGCATCCCGATAAAGTAAAAGCCATGGCGGCGGAACTGGAACGGCTGAAGGCGGCGGACCAGACGCGGTGATGTGTCAGATAAAATGGAAACGGCCCGGGATGCAATGCGCTCCGGGCCGTTTTGTATGGGAATCAGCGATGGAACCGCGCCGGGTTTGGACTGATGTTTGCGGGCATGGGTAGCAATTTATGCCGCTAAAACTTAGATTGCAGGTAAATTTTTTACACACATAACAAATCCATCCCAATGAAAATCTTCATCACCCGACATATTCCTGAACCCGGATTGCAGTTGCTGCGCGAAGCGGGGATTGCATTCACGGAGCATACCGAGAAGCGCAACCTTACGCTGGAAGAATTGATCGAAGGTTGTAAAGGCATGGATGCGTTACTGAGCGTGGGCGGCAATAAGCTGAACGCGGAATTTTTACAGGCGAGCAGGCATTTGAAAGTGATCGCCCTCATGTCTGCCGGGTACGACAATCTCGATGTGGATACGGCCACCGCGCTGGGGATTCCCGTCGGCAATACGCCCGGCGTGCTGAGCAATGCCACGGCTGATACGGCTTTTTTGCTGATGCTGGCGGTTTCGCGGAAGGCGTTTTTCATGCATAAGATGATTGAAAAGGGAGACTGGGGCTTCTTCGACCCCACGGCCAACCTCGGCATGGAGCTTAACGGGCGCACGCTGGGGATTTTCGGGATGGGCAGCATCGGCACGGCGCTGGCCCGCAAATGCCGCGGCGCTTTCGATATGCCGGTGATCTACCACAACCGCAGCCGGAACGAAGCGGCGGAAAAGGAACTGGGCGCGAAATACGTAAGCTTCGATGAATTGCTGGAACAAAGCGACGTGCTTAGCGTGCATGCCGCGCTGACGCCGCAAACAGAAGGCGTTTTCAACGCGGCCGCTTTCCGGAAGATGAAACCTAAAGCGATTTTTGTGAACGCCGCACGGGGCGCCATGCACAACGAAAACGACCTCCTGGAAGCCCTGCGCAGCCACCGGATATGGGGCGCGGGACTGGATGTCACCAACCCCGAGCCGATGGACAAGCACAACCTGCTGCTGCAAATGCCCAATGTGGCGGTACTGCCCCACATCGGATCGGCAACGGAAGAAGCGCGCGGCGGCATGGCGCGCATGGCGGCGGAGAATATCATCGCGGGACTGAAAGGCCTGCCCCTTCCGCATCCCATCAACAAAGTGATCCCGCGCACAAGCTGACGGCGGCGTTATGACGGTAACGGGGATTTTTGTATTATGGAGCAAGATTCCACGTTCCCGCTATGTCACACCTTATTGCCCGGAGGAAATTCCTCGGAAATCTGTCGCTGGCCGCCGCCGGCTTTTTATTGAACCGGCAACGCGCATTCGCCGCCATGCCGCCGCTTACGGACAAGGCAGCGCTCGTGCTGCCGCATTTTCCGGATACTTATCACGCCTTTGTATGGCGCAACTGGTCGCTGGTGCCGCATGAAACGCTCGCGCGTATTTCTGGAACCACGAAAGAGAACATCCTGGCCTCCGGGCTGGCGATGGGCTTGCAGCGCCCTGCGGTGGTCAGCAAGCTGGCCTGGGAGCGGAGTTACATAACGATCATCCGCAGAAACTGGCATTTGTTACCGCGCACGCAGCTGATGGCGTTGTTGGGATGGGATGAGAAGAAGCTGGATTTTACGCTGCGCGAAGATGATTTTTTATATGAGAAACTGGGCAGCTTCAAGCCCTCCTGCGCGCCGGTGCAATACCAGTCGCCGTCGGCCGCTACGGCAAAAATCGGCGAAGTGATGCAGCGCGAATTCCCGGAAGGGATGCCCCGTGTGACTGAGCCGCTGTTTCATTTTATCAGCGAGTTGTCGGCCCCTGAGCCCGATATCCCCGATGTGCCATCCGGCGGTTTTTCGCCGCGGTTGGGTTATTCTTATTTCGCTTTGTACGGCGATCCTTTGCTGGATGCATCTTCCGATCCTTATCCGGACCATTACCTGTCGCGCCTCGCGGCCTGCGGGATGGACAGCGTATGGATCCATATCGTGTTGCACAAGCTGGTGCCGTTTCCCTGGGATGCGTCGCAGAGTGCTGGTCACGGGAAGCGGCTGCACAATTTGCGGAAGCTGGTGGCGCGCGCGGCGAAGCAAGGGGTGAAGATCATGTTGTACCTGAACGAGCCGAGGACCTGGCCATCGTCTTTTTTCGCGAAGCATCCCCGGCTGAAGGGGGCGGATGCGGGGGAAGCGGCGAGTTTGTGCACGAGCCATCCGGAGGTGCAGGCGTACCTGCGCAACGGGGTGGCGGCGATAACGGCGGCGGTTCCGGGGCTGGGTGGGTTCTTTTCCATTACGGCGTCGGAGAACCGGACCAATTGCTGGTCGCACGGCCAGGGTGCGGTGTGCCCGCGTTGCGGTCCGAGGAATGCGCCGGCGGTGATCGCGGAGCTGAACCACCAGTATGCGAAAGGGATACGGAAAGGGATGGAAAAGCATGGGGAAGGAGTGGCGGCGCCGCAGTTGATCGTTTGGGACTGGGGATGGCGTGCGGGATGGGGGGAGCAGATCATTGCGGGTTTGCCGAAAGAGGCGATGTTGATGAGCGTGTCGGAATGGGATGTGCAGATTGAAAGGGGCGGCGTGAAGAGCAGTATCGGCGAATATTCGATATCGGCGACAGGCCCGGGGCCGCGGGCGCGGGCGCATTGGGAGGCGGCGCGGCGCGCGGGTATCCGGACGGTGGCGAAGATCCAGGCAGGCAATACCTGGGAGATCGCGGCGGTGCCATGGATACCGGCGTTGCGGAACGTGGCGGAGCATGCGGTGAAGCTGCGGGAGGAGCGGGTAGACGGGCTGATGCTGGGCTGGACGCTCGGCGGATATCCATCTCCCAACCTGGCGGTGGTGGCTTTGATCGGGAGCGATGGGAAAATGGGGGTGGAAGAAGCGTTGAGCCGGGTGGCGGAATCGCGGTATGGCGTGGCGGCGGGCGCGGTGGTACGGGCCTGGGAAAGGTTCAGTACCGCGTTCAGCGAGTTCCCGTTTGGGGGAGGATTGTATTTTTCCCCGATGCAGACGGGGCCGGCGAATTTGTTGTGGGCGCGGGAAACGGGGTATCATGCCACGATGGTGGGTTTCCCTTACGATGACCTGCAGCGCTGGCGGGGGCATTACCCGCAGGAGGCTTACGTAAAGCAATTGCGGAAGATTGCGGACGGGTTTGCGGATGGGTTGGAGGATTTGAAGCAAGAGACGAAAGGGCTCGGGCTGGGCGCGGCGGAACGGAAGCGGCTGGAGCGGGAGATGGAGGTGGCGGAAACGGTGGCGGTGCATTTCCGGAGTGCGGCGAACCAGTGCGCATATATTGCGGTGCGTGGAGACATGGGGCGCGGGGAGCAGGTGGCGGCTTTGCTGACGGATGAATTGCGGCTGGCGAAGCGGATGCTGGCGTTGCAGCGGAGGAACTCCACATTGGGGTTCGAGGCGTCGAATCATTATTTTTATGTGGGGGAGGATTTGGCGGAGAAGGTGTTGAATTGCCGGTTTTTGCTGGATGCGATGGCGGGCAGGGGCAGCTAAAATTTTTTTTCATTCCCAGTGAGGGATTTTCCTCCCGCAAACGAATACTTGGCAGGATCGGGTGATTTTGATTACCTTAATAGTGTTATCATTGTATGAAGCCTGTTTACGTTACCCTGATATGTTTGCTATTCACGTTATTTTACGGTTGTCGTAAGAAAGACGACGCGGCTCCGCCGTCATCCGGTAAGAAGGAGATGGTGGAAGGTACCTGGAAGCAGAAGGACCTGGTGATCGCGGTGAGCGTGAAGCTGGGCGGCAATAATATTCCTGCCGGAACGAGTATGATGGTGCTGGCGCCGATGTTGGGTCCGGGAGGGGCTTTGATCACCTGTACGAAGGACAATACCTATAGTTTTAATAAGGACAATACGATGAAGGTGGCGGGTTGTACGGAACTTCTTTTCCCGGTGACGGGGGCGGAGGGGACGTGGTCCCTGGATATCTATGATGCCGTGTTGTTGTTGAAGTCGGCGGAAGGTAAAGCGGATCCGCATTGGATAGATGATTTAACGGCGACAACTATGAAGATTTCTATAACGGCAGTTATTCCGAATGTGGCAACGGTACCGTTGACATTGATTCTCGAGAAATCGTGACATGAATCTTGACATGAAATCCGGTTGATATTATTGAATTCATATGCGATACACCGCGCAGGATATCAGGCTTGGTAATATGGCTGCTTTCAGGATGGTATATCAGATGTACCATCAGAAGTTGTATTTCTTCACGCTGCGGCATGTACAATCGTCGTATGTGGCGGAGGAGACGGTGCAGCTGACGTTTATCCGGTTATGGGAGCGGCGGGAGTCGTTATCGCCGGATGTGCCGCTGGGGCAGCAGGTTTTCCGTATTGCGAAGAGCATCATGATTGATTTGTTGCGGAAGCAATATGTGCGGGAGCGGCATACGGGGATGTTGTCGGAGGGGATGGAGCGTGAGCAGCCGGCATTTGATCTGGACCGGAAGCAGGAGTTGGAGCGGGTGTATTTGTGCATAGAGAATTTGTCGCCGGTGCGGCGGCATGTGTTCCGGATGAGCCGGCTGGAGGGGTGGACGCATAAGCAGATCGCGGAAGCTTTGTCGATATCCCCGCGGACGGTGGAGAATCATATCCTCCGGGCGGTGCACCAGTTGCGAAAGGCATTGATGCTATGATGTTAGTTGATGCAAGATTTTTTTAAATAAACGTTCGATACGAATAGGCCGCGAATCGGAGTGTCAGCAAATCGTGCGCTACACATGGATGGCAATGCTGGATGGGAAGATGTTGATGATTTTGATAATAAATGATGCAAGATATTTAAGTAGGCATTCGATAAGTGAGGACCCGCAAACGGCACATCCTGAAATGGAGATGCATAGCAACGTGGCCGGTGCTTGTGGGCTTGCATATTGAATGCCGGATGCAGGAAAGAATAATGGAAAATGAACGCGCCGCATCCATGAAACCAGCAAATCAATCAGACATTCGACAGAACAGATAATGGAAATTACAACCCATATGATCCAGCGATACTTCCGGAGCGAAGGCTCCGAAGAAGAATCAGCTATCGTGCGGGAGTGGTTGGCGCAACATCCCGAAGCGCTGGACCACTACCTGACCGAAGCGCATTGGGACCAATTCCAACAGGAAAACGATCTGCCGGAATCCATTTCCGCATCGATGTACGGGCAAATCGAAGCACATATTCTCGACCGGCCGAAACGCACCGGTTGGCGCATCCCCGCGGTAGCAGCCATGCTGGCGGTTGCTGCGGCCATTTGGTTCATGACGCGCCCGGCAACACCCTCGCCCCCGTGGCGCAGGCGCCACGGGAAATGCCCCTGGAAGTCCTCCATAACACTACCGGCAAACCCCTCGAACACCGCCTCCCCGACGGGTCAGACGTACTCCTCCAACCAGGCGCCTCCCTCCAATACCCGATTCCCTTCAACACCAACACCAGAAATATCACCCTCTCCGGTAAAGCCCGCTTCGATGTCGCCAAAAATCCCGCGCCATTCACCGTCTCCGCCGGAAAAACAAACACCACCGCCCTCGGGACCGTCTTCGAAATCACGTCCCTCCCCGGCACCCCCACCACCGTACTCCTCATCAGCGGGAAAGTGAAAGTCCAGACCGGCAACAGCAAAGACGTCATCCTCCGCCCCGGCGAACAACTCCGCTACGACGCTTCCCTGCACACCGTGGAAGTCACCCGCCCGGAGACTCCCGCCCGTAAAACCCCCGCCGTCGCACAAATCCCGCCACCCAAAGAAACTATTCCTACATCCGCTATAATACATTTCGATAACACCCCGCTGACAACACTCTTCCGGCAAATCGAAGCCCGCGAAAATCTGCAGGTCATCTGCGACCCCGCAACCCTACGCGACCGTTACTTCACCGGATCATACAACAGCGGCAAAGAATCCCTGGACAATTTCCTGCAGACGATCGCCGTGCTGAATAACCTGCAGATACGCCTATCGGGCGACAGCTTGCTCGTCTCCCCCTGATTTTACCGGTTCCCGCCCCCTTTTGCGATACACCACGCATGGGTGCTACCTATACTTTAAAACATCACCGATATGAGATTACGAATGCGCGTTGTTTCGGGAAAGGCCTGCCTATTACTCCTCCTGTGCGGGTATGGCCACGCATCCGCACAAAACAACACCTCCCCCTCCGTGACAGGCATCGTCCGGAACGAGGCCATGCAACCTGTAGAAGGCGTTGCCGTAGAACTGTTCAGTGAATCCTCCCGCGCTGTCACACAAGCCGTCTCCAATGAAAAAGGCGTGTTCGTGATGACGAAAGTCCCCGCCGGAGGACCGTACTTCTTCGTCTTCTCCCACGTCGCCTACATCCGCGATACCCTCCGGAATTACAACGTGCAGGAAGGCGCCAGGGCCACGCTTTCCTTTACACTCCGGGAAAAAAGCCGCGAACTGGGCGCCGTAACCGTTACCGCCCTCGGCATCCGAAGGGCCACCCGGTCGCTGGGGTATTCCGTCGAAGAACTTAACGGCCGGGAATTCAACCGCGTAACACAGGAAAACTTCCTCAACGCCATGTCCGGCAAAATGGCCGGCGTCAACATCAGCAGCACCGGGGGGACCGGCTCCTCCGTGAATATGGTCATCCGCGGCGCCACCTCCCTCAGCAGCGACAATCAGCCGCTATTCGTCATCGACGGCGTACCCCTTGCCAATACGCTCAACAATATCAGCGAAATCGGCAGTAACAATAAAGTGGACTACGGCAACGCGATCTCCGATATCAATATGGATAACATCGAAAGCGTGACCGTCCTCAAAGGCCCCAGCGCCGCGGCCCTTTACGGTTCCCGGGCGGGCAACGGCGTGGTGCTCATCACCACCAAAACCGGCCGCAGGGTCGACCGGCTGACCGTCAACGCCACGCAAAACGTAGTGTTCGACATCCCATATAAATACCTCCAGTGGCAAACGAAATTCGGGTCGGGCCAGTTTTCCGCCATTCCCGTTTCGCGCAGCGGCAACATGCTCACCAATCCCTTCGGCTCCCTGGTGGTCGAAAACCTCGACGCCACCTACGGCGCCCAACTGGATATGGGATATGAAGAAGTGCAATGGAACAGCCCAACGGGGGCCGATGGCAAGAAGATCCCCATGCCGCTGGTTTCCCACAAAAACAACGCGAAGGATTTCGTGAATACCGGCATCACTTCCGCTTCCAATATTTCCATCGCCAATAACAACGACCTGATCGCCTACCGCATGTCGTACGCGAACATGACCAACAAAGGCATCATCCCGAATACGGATCTCTTCCGCAATTCCCTCAACCTTAACGCCACGATGCGCCTCCACTCCAAATTCACGGTAAGCGCCAACGTGGATTACAGCCGCAGTCATTCCAATAACCGCCCCGCCGGCGACCGCGGCACCAACCCGCTGCAATGGCTGTACAGCCTGAGCCCACATATCAATATCAACGACCTGCGCGACTACTGGATGCCGGGGCAGGAAGGCATCCAACAGCGAACGCAGGCCAATGGCGTCTTCAATAATCCCTGGTTCCTGGCGTATGAAGTGAATAACGGCTTCGTACGCGATCGTGTTTTCGGGAATGTGCATGCTGACTGGCAGATCACGCCGCGCCTCAGCCTGATGGTCCGCTATGCGCTGGACAACTACAAGGAGGAACGCGAAACCAAAATCGCCAACAGCTACCTCGATTCCCGGAACGGCGCATACGGGATCATCGGTATCAGCCATATGGAACGCAATGCGGATGCGTTGCTAACCTATAAACAACGCGCCGGTAAATTCGATTTCTCCGTATCCGCCGGCGGCAACCTGCGCTACCAAACAGGCAAAACCGTCAGCAATACCAATAAAGCCGGTACGGGTCTCATCGTTCCCGGTGTTTTCACTTTACAGAACATACTCCCCGAAAATCTCGACGCCTGGACGTCTCGTTATGAGAAAGGCGTACACAGTGTGTACGGAACCGCCAACATCGGCTTCCGCGATATGGTTTATCTCGATATTACCGGCCGCACCGACTGGTCGAGTACGCTGCCCAATGCGGAGCCGTACTTCTATCCCAGTACCTCGCTGAGTGTGCTGGCCGATAAAGTGGCAGGTATCAACCACCCGAACATCAATATGATCAAGCTGCGGGGCGGTATTGCCAAAGTGGGCAACGACGCATCGCCCTACCAGCTGCAGGCGGTGCTCGCCAATGCGGGCGCGTGGGGCAACATCCCGAGGCTCACGACTTCCGGCACGCTCCTTAACCCTTTCCTCAAACCGGAAATCGCAACTTCATATGAAGGCGGTGCGGACGTGGTGCTTTTTAAAGACAGGTTGCGCTTCAATTTTACTTACTACGTCGTTGAAAATAAAAACCAGATCTTCTCCACCAAGATTCCCCCGTCCTCCGGTTTCTCCAGCAAGAACATCAACGCCGGACTCCTCCGCAGCCGCGGCGTGGAAATCACCCTGGGCGGCACGCCGGTGCTGAAAAAGGATTTCCGGTGGGATGTGAATGTCAACCTTACGCGCAACAGGACCCGCATCGTGAGCCTCACGGAAGACATGCCTTATTACGTGCTCTGGGAAGAAGGGCGTGGCGGGGCATGGACGTATGTGGGAGAGGATATCGGGGATATTTATGATGCGGAACTGGTAACGGTGAAGGACGAGAAATCTCCGTATTACGGATATCCTATCCTCGACGCCGTCGGCAAATGGCAGGCGATCGATGCGCAAAATTCCCGGAACAAGATCGGCAACTTCAACCCGGATTTCATTCTTGGCGGTCAAACCACGATCAGCTACAAACGATTTAGCCTGGCGATGACCTTCGACTGGCGGAATGGCGGTGACTTCGTTTCGCAGACTTACCGTTATGGTGAAGAACATGGCAATTCACAGCGTTTCCTCGACAAGCTGATCAATCCCGGCAATATGAAAGGGGAGGACCTGGCCAATTACCTGAAAGCGAACCAGGACCAGCTGATACGCGTCAACGGGAATTATTTCCCGCTGGTGGGCGGGCCAACGCCGGAATACAACGGTTATCCCTTTACCTACGGTCCTTACACGCTGCCCTACGGCGGTGTGTTCATTCCCGGTGTGCGGCCTACAGGATTCGATCCGCAGGGCAATCCCACGGGATATGCGGAGAACCTGGGCGGACCCGGGACACTCACGCTACCGTATGCGGGCAGTACCACCTGGTCGTTCACCCGTGCGTTCCTGTTTCCGGCATCTTACCTTAAACTGCGGGAAGTGGCGCTCTCTTACGACATCCCTTCGAACATTGTGAAGCGCATCGGGGCGAGGAGCGCGGGCTTTTCCATTTACAGCCGCAACATTATTTTATGGACCGCCGCCAAAATCGGGGTGGATCCCGAGCAGGCATACCAGCCCGCGGCGGGCGTTCAAGGCTCGGGCATACAGTTCAAACAGGGCATTGAACGGTATAACGTGACGCCCTGGTCTATTCCGCTGGGTTTCAAACTTAACCTGACATTCTAAATCATCCGACATGAAAAGCAGACTGATTCTCTCCATATGTTGTCTTTTGCTGTTGATGGGGCCCTCGTGCAAGAAGCACCTCATGTCGCTCAACGAGAACCCTAACGGCGCCAACCCTGACGATACCAATCCCGGCTTCGTGTTATCTACCGTGCTGACGGAAACCGGCAAAAACTACGTCAACCTCGGGTTCCAGGATCTCGCGGGCGTGATGCAGCATACGCAGAAAGACGGCTGGGTGGGCACGCATAACGAATACGACTGGGGCGGCAGCAACAGCTGGACGCCCTATTACGATATCCTCCGTAACAACCAGCTGGTGCACGACAAGGCCAAAGCCGCGGGGTTTGAACTGCATGAAGGCGTTTCCCTCGTAATGAAAGCCATGCTGTTCGGCCTGTTGACGGATTTGTACGGAGACGTACCTTACAGCCAGGCGCTCCGTGGCGACCAGGAAGGCGCCGGCAACGCGGCTCCCGCCTGCGATCCGCAACAAGCGGTGTATACCGGCATCCTGGCGGACCTCGAACGTGCGAACCAGCTTCTTTCCAAACCGAAAAATCAATACACGGCCCCCATCGACGCCGTGGACGTCTATTACCAGGGCGACCCCGCCAAATGGCGTAAAATGGCCAACTCCCTGGCGCTCCGCTACTACATGCGCCTTGCCGAGAAGCTGCCCGCCGTGGCCCGCCCCGGCATCGAAAAGATCGTGGCCGACCCGGCGCAGTATCCCCTCATCCTCAGCGCCGCCGACGATGCCACCATGGCTTTCGTGGGCACCAGCGACGCGGACTCCTGGCCTTCCAACGCCACTTACGACCGCGAAGCGGGCAGCCGCTACCGTCGCATTAAAATGTGCAGTACATTCGTAAATAAACTGCAATCGCTTGGTGATCCCCGGCTCGGCGTATGGGCCCGGAAAGTGGAGTGCTTCCTGCTGGTTGATGATACCAAACCCTCAGGCACAGGCAACGTCTACCAGCCCCGCGATACCATCGTAAACGGCGAGCCCCGGAAAGTGCGTTACCTCTCGCCCGATGTGCTGTCCTCCCGGGGCCTCACGGTGGCAGACATCAACCAGGACCAGGACTATGTGGGCCTGCCGCCCGCGCTCGCAGGGCCTGCCGTGTACAACATGAGCAACGACGCGGCGCAGGCTTCCACGAACGCGCATGTGTCGTGGTTGAATGATATTTATAAGGAAGCGAAAGGCCCGCTGTTGAAGGCCCGCTTTATTTCCGCGGCTGAAGTTCATTTCATTCTGTCCGAAGCCGCGCTGAAAGGCTGGGCGGCCGGTGATGCGGAAACGCACTACCGTAAAGGGATTGAGTCCTCCTTCGTAGCCTGGGGCATTGGCGCGCAATTGGGTGCGTATATGGCCGGCCCTGCCGGAACCTTCCAGGGCACGCAGCGGCAGATTGTAGAACAGAAATGGATCGCGGCGTGGACGAATGCCACAGAGGCCTGGGCCGATTACAAAAGAACAGGCTTCCCGGTGCTGAGTGCCGGGCCGAATGCGAAAGGGCCCGTAGTGCCTGTACGCTTCTATTATATGCTCGACGAAAGAAACCTGAACAATACCAATATCATGGCCGCCGCCGCCAAACTGGAAGTAACGACGTATTCCGCATTCGGCGCCAACGGCCCGCAGAACAGCCCCTGGTCGAAGCCCTGGGTGATCAGCGGAACGGGCAAACCATGGTAAACGAACCGAAAAAAATGAAGCATTATGAGATACAGCATGTTGAAACCTTTCATCCTTTTTGTGGCGATCCTGCTTTCCGCAGCCGCCTCCCGCGCGCAGGTAACGCCTGAAACGGCACTCCGCGCCTATCTCGGCAACGGCGATAAATCCTATCAATGGAGTGTGAAAGATTCCTTTGTAGTAGGCGATATCACTGCGTATTCCCTTGCCCTCGTTTCCCAGCAATGGCGCGAGCACACCTGGAAACACCAGCTCATGGTATTTGTGCCGAAAAACATTAAGCACAACGGCGCATTGCTGTTCATCACCGGCGGCTCGCTGAAAGATGGAGAGCCCCGCTGGACGGGCGCCAACGATGGATTATATCGCGCCATTGGCACCATCGCCCACGACCGGCAAGCCATCACGGCCGTTCTCCGCCAGACGCCGAACCAGCCGCTGTACAACGATCTTACCGAAGACGCGCTGATTTCCTTCACCCTCCACAACTTCAAACAATCGAAAGATTATTCCTGGCCGCTGCTCTTCCCGATGGTGAAAAGCGCCGTCCGCGCGATGGACGCCGTACAGGAACTTTCGCAACAAAAAGCCGCCAAACCGGTTAGTCAGTTCGTGGTGGCTGGGGCTTCCAAACGCGGCTGGACCACCTGGCTCACCGGCGCCAACGATCCCCGCGTGAAAGCCATCGCACCCATGGTAATTGACATCCTCAATATGCCCAAAAGCCTCGATTACCAGATCGAAACCTGGAAAGAATACAGCATCCAGATCGAAGATTATGTAAAGCTGGGCATCCCGCAGCAAACAGGCACCCCGGAAGGCAAAGCCATCACCACTATGGTGGATCCCTACAGCTATCGCAAATCGCTCGATATGCCGAAAATGCTTTTTATGGGCACCAACGACGAATACTGGGTAGTGGATAACGTCAAAAATTATATCAACGACATTCCCGGAAAATACCTGCTCAATTACGTTCCCAACGCCGGCCACAATATGGGCGACGGCAAACAGGTGATGAACGGGCTGAGCGCTTTCTTCGGCATCACTTTCAACGGGCAGCATTATCCCGAATGCAGCTATACCATTAAAAAGAAAGGGAAAAACGTAAATGTTGACATCAAAGCGACGTCAGATAAGCTGGAAGATGTGGTGATCTGGTCGGCGGATTCGCCGGATCTGGATTTCCGGAACGATAAGTGGTCGTCGCGCAGCCTGGGTATTTCCGGCAAATCGAATGTATCGGTTTCGCAACCGTTGCCGTCGGCCGGGTATTCCGCTTTTTATGTGGATTTGAAATACAGCCAGGAAAACGGGCAGCCTTACACGGTAAGCACCCGCGTGTTCCTCACCGATACTGAAAAAGTGAGATAACGCCGAGACAAACACATGGACGAAGCATCAGGCCCCGCGTTTGCGGGGCTTTCGTTTTAGGTGGGAATCATGTCAGCAACTCCGACCAAAGCATCCCTTCGGGCAGTGCCTGGTTGCTGAACTCGATATGAATGACGCGCCTGCGGCGACCGTTGGTGGTTCGTCCGGATGCGTGAAGGAGCAACGGCCGCATGAGCATGACGCCGCCTTTAGGTACCAGGCAGGCCGTTTCTGTTTCGTGTTGCCAATCGATCGTTTCTGATCGGTAAATACCTCTTTGGTGAGATCCTGGAACTACCCTCAGGGCGCCATTCTCGCCATTTGTGTCATCAAGATGAATGCGTAAAGTGATATTTTTTTCTAAAATGGATAGCGGAGGTTGTACGGCGAATTGACCTGGTTTGGTAGTCCAGGGACCGAAGCCTTCCGCTGCTGTTTTACGGTTAACCGAAATGGTGAGATCCTGGTGATAGGACACGAACCAATTGGATTCCGGTGGTTTGTCGAAATAGATGGATTTGACAGGAACGTAATCCTTCCCGGCAAAGGTTTCCACTATCTGCATTAGTTCCTTTGTGAGTACAAGCGGCTGAATGCAGGGGATTTCGTGCAGGAAGCGCCTGACGGCAAAAAGGTCCGCGGATTTCCGGAAGGTGGAAGAAGATGTGTCGGCCGAGGCAATGGCTTTGGTGATAGCTTGTATCTGACCGTCAGAAAATACTTGCGGAACAACGGCAAAACCGTTTTCGGCGAATTGTTCGTTGGAGGGATAACCGGGATGCATGTGTTAAAAATACAGCTTTGCCATCAATCCGCCCATAACGACCGGGTGGTACCGATAAATAGGGGTAGTAAAAGAGCAGCCGGTCCCAGGGGAACCGGCTGCTCTTTACTTACTGCGCTGGCGGCGCGTATGTCACGATATCGATCCCGATGCCGTTGGGGTCCTGGATGGCGAAGTGGCGATCACCCCAGGGCTCGTCGCGTAATTCGATTTTGATGGGAACACCCTTCGCCTGTATCGCTTTGTACACTTTATCGACGTCTTCCACTTCGATGGTCAGGTACATGCCCTGTCCTCCGAACGGTTGTTGGAACAGCGGCTGCTGCGAAGGGTGTTTCGGCAGCAGGAAGCTGATCTCCGAAGCCTCCCCGGGCGTGTGCATCAGCAGGTAGAATTCATTCTCGAACGTTACGCCGAAGCCCAGGGTTTCGGTGTAGAATTTTTTTGTTTCGGCGAGTTTGGCGGTGATGATGCCGGCATTCATTTTCATGGTCGAAGGTTTTGCGGTTTGTTGAGCGAATAACGGAAAGGAGAAGAGCAGGAAAGCCGCGAGGGCGATATGTTTTTTCATGATGTATGTCCGTTTATGATGACAATACAAAGGTCGGCAGCCGGGCTCCCGGAACATAGTACAAAACGGACATAATGCTACCTGCCCCAGGCCTGGCCGGGCGTTTGGCCATAGAACCGCCTGAATTCGCGGATGAAATGCGACTGGTCGTAATAACCGGCGTCGAAGAATAATTTGCTTTCCCGCAGGCTGCGGGAGGAGGGTTTTGCCTGTAATATCCGCTGGAAGCGGACGATACTGCTGAAGGCTTTGGGCGTGTCGCCGATGTATTGCCCGAACAACCGCCGGAGCTGGCGCGGGCTGATCCCCGTTTGCACTTCCTTTTCTACCTGGATGGTGCCGCTGTGGCGAAGGATGAGGTCGAGGGCGTCGTAAAACCGCCCGTCGGGACTAATCGTTTTCGCGGCGATGAGCGACAGGAAAATCTCATCCAGCAACAGGCACATCGCTTCCGGATGTTGAATGCCGGCGCAGCGGTGGACCAGGGTATCGGCTAATTGCGGATCGATGTGCCGGAGGTTTTCCGTGCGGCCGGTTAAAGTTTCGGCGGAAAGATGATACAGCTGCGGGAAGATGCCCGGCAGGAACCGGATGCCCGCATATTGGAAGTCACCCGTCAGCGGAAACTCCGTATACGCATCGGCGATGCCCATTACCCAGGTTTCGGCGGGGTTGCCGGGTTCGAAGAAAATATCCATGCATCCGTCGGCCACCACGCGATACGGAAAGGGTTCCGTGGCGGGTGCGTTCGTTTTCAACTGCCAGTAACAATAAATATAAGGTTGCAACGCGGGGCAGGGGAGCAGCTCCACATAGGAAACCGCTTCGCCAGTGGCGGGAACGGCGGGCTGGATGGGCTTGTACAGGTCCCGGATATGGGAGAAGGCTTGCATGTACCGGTGTCGTCAGGTTCCCGGAAAGGTACGCAATTTCCCGGAAGCCGCCGCTATGGCGATGCCCGCACCATACCGGACAGTTCAGGACGGTTCCTTCAATTTCTTTTACCATCTTGGAACCCTGAATTCCGCGTTATGAAAACTATCGTCATGATATTTGCGCTGCTGCTGACTGTTACGGCCCTCCGCGCACAGGAGCTTCCGCCCGCGCAGTGGATCACCACCACCCGCAGCCAGAGCGCCACCAACACCTGGATCGCCTATCGCAAAACCGTTCAACTCAGCGCCGCGCCCGCCAAAGCCCTCGCTTCCATCGCGGCCGACAGCAAATACTGGCTCTGGATCAATGGCAAGCTCGTTGTGTTCGAAGGCGCGCTCAAACGCGGCCCCAATCCGCAGGACACTTATGTAGATGAAGTGGACCTCGCGCCATATCTCCGGCAAGGCGAAAACACCATCGCTATTCTGTTGTGCTATTTCGGGAAAGACGGCTTCTCGCATAAAAGCAGCGGCCGTGCCGCGCTGTATTTCGACTGTATGGCTGGCAACACGCCCATCCGCAGCAACCGCGACTGGAAAACAGCGCTCATGAATGCTTACCAGGCCGCAGGTGCGCCTTATCCCAACTGGCGCCTGTCGGAGCCGAACTTGTTGTTTGACGCCCGCAGCGAGCGGAAAGGCTGGGAGCAACCCGGTGCAGACGTGAGATGGATGGAAGGCGCCAAGGAACTGGGGCTCGCAGGCGTCTATCCCTGGAACCGCCTCATTACGCGGCCCATCCCGCAATGGAAAGATTACGGAATGAAGGCGTACCGCAACGCCGCGGCCATCCCTGCCGTTTCCTCCGGCGATACCATCGTTTGCGAACTGCCTTACAATGCACAAGTGACGCCTTATTTCGAAATCGAAGCCGAAGCAGGCGGGCATGTGCAGATCTTTACGGATAACTACTACCCCTTCAATGGCGCCGAATCCAATATCCGAGGCGAGTACATCACCCGCGCCGGCGTACAAGCCTACGAACACCTGCTATGGATGAACGGGCATAAAGTATTTTATGTGTTTCCCAAGGGTGTGAAGATCAAATCCCTCCGGTACCGCGAAACCGGCTACAATACAGCGTTCTCAGGTGCATTCGAATGTTCGGACCCTTTCTTCAACCGTCTCCGCGAAAAAGCGCTGCGCACCCTCTACGTGACGATGCGCGATAATTTTATGGATTGTCCGGAGCGGGAAAGGGCGCAATGGACCGGCGATGCCGTAAATGAAGCAGGGGAAGTGTTCTATGCCATGTCGCCTTCCGCGCACCAGCTGATCCGCAAATGGCTGCATGAAGTCGTGAGCTGGCAGCAACCCGACGGGAAAATCTACGCGCCCGTTCCGGCCGGCAACTGGTTCGACGAACTTCCCTGCCAGGTGCTTTCCACCCTCGGTTATTATGGCATCTGGACGTACTACCTCAATACCGGCGACAAAGCCACCATCGCCGATCTCTACGACGGCGCGAAAAAATACCTCATGCTCTGGGAGCCCGATGGCACCGGGCTGATGAAGTTCCGCGGCGGCGACTGGACCTGGGGCGACTGGGGCGATAACCGCGACCTGCTGCCCATGTACAATCTCTGGTACTATATCGCGCTCGACGGCATGGAGCGGATGGCCCGCGAGCTGAACAAGCCGGCCGACGCGGCGCGGTTCGGAGCCGACCGGGCGAGATTCCATACTGCCTTCAACGCCCGATTCTGGAACGGCGCCGCCTACCGCGATCCTGCGTACAAAGGCAAAACCGACGACCGCACGCAGGCACTGGCGGTAGTGTCGGGGATTGCCGGACGGGAAAAATATACCGCTATCATGAAGATTTTCGCGGAAGAACAACATGCGAGCCCCTACATGGAGAAATATGTGTTCGAAGCCATGTTCAGGATGGGCTACCCGGACGAGGCGCTGGCCCGCCACAAGGCGCGTTTTTCAGACATGGTGGGCGACGATCGCTTTACGACGCTGTTTGAAGGATGGGGGATCGGGGAGAAGGGATTTGGCGGCGGAACGGTGAACCACGCCTGGAGCGGCGGCGGGTTAACGGTGTTGAGCCAATACCTCTGCGGCATTGAGCCCTTAAGCCCTGGTTACGATACTATCCGGATCATGCCCCGCCCCGGCAAGATGGAACAGGCTTCTGCGGTGGTGCCTTCAGTGAAGGGGATGATCCGTTCTGCATTCACGAACCGTAATGGGCGGTTCCTGCTGGATGCGGAAACACCGGCGGCCTCTGCCACAGTGATCGCGATCCCGGCGGCGGGAGTGAAGAAGATCAAGATGAATAACAAAATCGCCTGGGCCAACGGCGCTTACGCCAAATCCGGCGTGAAGGCGTTCGGTACGGAGGACGGTTATGTCCGTTTCCTGGTAGGACCAGGGAAATACCGGTTCGAGGCGGAGAAATAGCTTTTTTTAAACCCGTAATGAGCAAGTAGGCGCCTCCGCATGGGGGCGCTTTTTTTGTAGCTTTCAGCTAAAATATATGGAAACGTTGACTTTGCCGCCCAGGCCTGCTTCAACGATTTCGCATAATGTAGAAAGCCGTACTACTTTCACATCATTTTCAATTTTGGATATGTAAGATTTGTTTTTTCCCCACCCTGGAAGCCAACTCTTCCTGCGTCAATCCCCTTGATAATCTTGCCTCCTGCAGTAAAGAGCCAAGTTTAAAATTTTCATAGCCTTCTTCAAACGCCTCGCGTTTTTGGCTTCCTCGTTTACCATATTCTTTATCAACAAATTCGTCGAGGGAAGTTAAATGGTTATTTGTTTTTCTGTTTCATAATCTCTTTTGATTCTCATTATCAAGAATCAATTTACTTTTTAACTGAATCGGTTTTTTTTGCCCAATAATTTTTGTGATGATATAATTGGGCAAAAGCGGTCTGTTTTAATTGTCATGATAAACCGAAAATTGTCATTTTGCGGGATGGATGATGGGAATGGGGTTGATAATCAGTCGCCTATTTATGCAATTCACCCGGAAAAAAGTTCTGCGGCAATTATTGAAATGTCGATAAATTTGTCTTGCTCAATTTTTAAGGGGATCACACACGTTGTCTACGTCTATTCAATACGAGAAAGAATGGCTGCACATGGCTGCAGATGGGGATGAACTGGCTTTTACCCATCTTTTTCACGCCTATAAGTTCAAGCTCTACGGTTTTATCGCCAGGCTGACCGGTTCTCCGGACACGGCGGAAGACGTGGTGCAAGACGTATTCCTTAAACTCTGGAAAGAGCGGAAGTCCCTCCGCGAAGTGGATGCCTTCGGCAGCTATTTGTTCCGCATGGCCCAGAACCACGCCATCAACGGCTTCCGGAAAATGGCCCGGGAAGAAGTGATGCGCAGGGAAATTTCCGCCGGAGACCTCCCCGCCTACAGCACCCCGCAATCCGAAATAGCCCTCAAAGAAACCCGGGAAATCCTTCATAAAGCCATTCAGCAGCTCCCGCCCCGGCAGAAGGCCATCTACCTCCTCAGCCGGGAGGAGGGCGTCAAGCATGAAGAAATCGCCAGGCGCCTCCGCATCACCACCGGCACCGTGAAAAACCACATGATCCAGGCACTGCGCACCCTGCGCGAACAACTCAGCCAGCACCCCCATTCCCTGGAAATTATCCTCCTTCCCTGCCTCGTGTTTCCTTTTTGTTAAATTTTTTTTCGGGGCGACTATGCCTATCCCTTTTACCAGGTGTCTTTATCTGTAGCAACGCTATGGCGGGCTCACGTTATTTAAATATTCAACCATATGTCTAACGCAAGGATCCACTATCTCGTCAACCGCTTTATGGAAGGGGCCTGTTCCGGCGATGAGCGCCGGGAGCTGGCGGAATGGGTGAACCAATCCGGATCCGATACCGCCGTTCAGGCCGTATTGGAAGAAGCCTGGCGTAATTACGAGCCCGCGGATGCCGACCGCCAGGCTGGCGCCGCCGCCATGGACCGCGTATATGCAAGACTATCGAAAGAAACGGACCGATCCCGCCACCACATCGCCTGGTGGAAGCCGGCCGCCGCCGCTGCCGTTTTATTGCTGGCGGGGCTGGGCATCTGGCAGGGAACGAAATCCCCGCCGCTGCCCATCGCCCAGGCGCAACAAGACCATACGGACGATGCCATGCCTGGCGGTGAAAAAGCAGTGCTTACCCTTTCCAATGGCCGGCAGATCGTGCTCGACAGCGCGGCCGATGGCCTCCTGGCGCAACAAGGCGGCGCTACGATCAATAAATTATCGAACGGGCAGCTGGTGTACGACGACGGCGAAGCGCCCGGAGCGGGAGAAGTGATGTACAATACCATGACGACCCCGCGCGGCGGCCAATACCGCCTCACCTTGCCCGACGGTACCAAAGCCTGGCTCAATTCCGCCTCCTCCGTCACTTTCCCCACCGCATTCGTGGAAAATACCCGCAGCATCAACATTACGGGCGAAGTATTCCTGGAAGTTGCCAGGGATGAGAAGAAACCCTTCACCGTGAAAGCCAACGGCGTCGAAATAGCCGTACTTGGCACGCATTTCAACGTTAATGCTTATCCGGAAGAAGGCGCCGTGCGCACCACGCTCATCGAAGGAAAGGTGAAAGTCTCCTCGGCCGCGGGCGCCCGCACCATAGCGCCCGGCGAACAGGTGCAGGCCGGCGCCGGAAAGCTGGAGGTACGCCGCAACGTGAACCTGGATGAAGTAACCGGCTGGAAAAACGGCCGGTTCGTATTCGAAGGAGCGTCCATCACCCAGGTTATGCACCAGCTTTCCCGCTGGTACGACATGGAAACGGATGGCGCCAACCCCGTCGACGACCGCTTCTACCTCGACGTCCCCCGCAGCAAGAAACTCTCCGACGTATTGAAAGCACTTGAACTTACAGGTAAAGTCAAATTCAAAATAGAAGGCAAAAAAATAATCGTTATGAAGTAAAAAAAGCCACGTAGATGGCGCCGGACAAAGAAAAACGCCCTGCCTGGTCCGCAGGGCGCCAATGCCTGAGCGTCGAAAAACAGTCCACTCTGATAGAAAGTTTATTGAATCACTCAAACTATGCAAATCTATGCATTTAAAGCTCCTTTGCGCCTTCTTGCCGGAAGGTATTAACAAAAAAATGCGGATAATGAAACTCACCGCTCTGCTCTTATTGTCGGCCTGCATGTGCGTGAGCGCCAAAACGCTCAGCCAGCAGGTAACCATATCCGAGAAAAACGCTCCCCTGGAAAAGGTGTTCCGGGAAATCAAGCGTCAGACCGGTTATTCATTCGTGTACACCGCCAAACAGCTCGAGAAAGCCGCGCCGGTTACGCTTGCCGTTAAAAACAGCCACATCCGCGAGGTGCTGGAAGCTTGTTTCCGGAATCAGCCGCTGGTGTACACCCTGCTCGACGATATGGTGATCGTGAAGGAGAAAATGCCTGCGATCCCCCGCTTCGACCTGCCCGACGCACCGCCGCCGGTAAAGGTGAAAGGGAAGATCGCCGACGAAAAAGGCCAGCCGCTCCCCGGCGCCAGCGTGCAGATCAAGGGCACGCAACGTGGAACGGTATCCGACGGGGAAGGGAACTTCCTGCTGGATGCCGAATCCGGACAAGTGCTCGTGATCTCGCTCATGGGTTTCGAATCCACAGAAATGCCCGTGGCCGAAAACATGAACGTACTCCTCAAAGTAAAACAATCCGACCTGGAAGCCGTTGTGGTGGTAGGTTATGGAACGCAGAAGAAAGTAAACCTCACCGGTTCGGTAGCTTCCGTCAGCTCCAAGCAACTCGCAGACCGCCCCGTGACCAGCGTCGCCAACGCGCTGCAAGGTACGATGGCCGGCGTAGCGGTAACGGCAGCCAGCAGCGGCCAGCCCGGTAAAGATGGCGGCATCATCCGCGTGCGCGGCATCGGTACCATGAACAACGCCAACGCCATGGTGGTGGTGGATGGTGTGATTTCATCCATGAACAATGTTAACCCTGACGATATCGAAACTATTTCCGTATTGAAAGACGCGGCTTCCGCGGCCATTTACGGCTCCCGCGCCGCCAACGGCGTGGTACTCATCACCACCAAGAAAGGCAAAAAAGGTGTTCCCCAGGTCGTGTTTAATTCCTACATCGGCAAGCAAAGCGCCACCGCGCTCCCCGACTTCCTGCCCTCCTGGCAGGCGGCTTCCCTGTATAATCAGGCACTCGTGAACGAAGGCGGCCAGCCCCGTTACTCTCAGGAAGAAATCAACAAGTTCCGCGACGGATCCGATCCTTATAAATATCCGAACACCGACTGGCTCGATATCGCCTACCAGGGCAGCGGCCTCCAGCAGAATTATTACCTCGGCGTAAGCGGCGGCACTGATAAAAGCCAGTACGCTTTCTCGCTCGGTATGTTCGACCAGGACGGCTTGATGGAAAAGACCAATTCCAAACGTTATACCACCCGTTTCAATATTTCGCAGCAAATCAACAGCCGCCTGACGCTCAACGGGAACCTGGCTTACACGCTGAGCCGCATGAAAGAACCGCAATCGAGCTACTCCGGCGTTCCCGCGTATACGCAGATCGTGCGCCAGTTCAACCGCATTTCACCCATTGTTCCTTATAAACATGCCAACGGCAAATACGGCTACATCGGCGACGGCAGTCCGGCCGCCTGGCTGGAATCCCCGAGCCTCCGGAACGAGGATTACAGTGATTTGTTAGGTAACGTGGGCGCAGACCTGGAGATCGTAAAAGGATTGCACTTCCGTCCGTCTTTGGCCATTACCCAGCGTTTCGGGCAAACGAAGGCATTCGTTTCCGAGATCCAGTATTACACCGCCAGCGGTTCCAAGGGCATGTACCAGGGCCCCACCAGCGTCACTGACGGGCAAACGACTAATATGGTCATCACGCACCAGGACCTGCTGGAATATGGCACTTCCTTCGGCAAGCATAACCTGAAAGCCCTCGCCGGGTATTTCCAGGAATATACCAAGTACACCTGGAACGAAGGGTTCCGCAAGAATCTCCTCAACAACGTGCTCGACCAGGTGAACCTCGGTTCCCCCGATGGCCAAACCGGCAAGGGGTATGCTTATGAAGGCGCGCTGCAATCATTCTTCGGCCGTATCAATTACGATTACGACGGCAAATATCTGCTCGAAGCCAATATCCGCCGCGACGGTTCGAGCCGCTTCAGCCCGAAGAACCGCTGGGGAACATTCCCTTCGTTCTCCGCAGGCTGGAACATCGACCGTGAGCAGTTCTTTATTCCGCTGAAAGAAGTAGTGAGCGCCCTGAAGCTGCGCGCTTCCTGGGGTGAGCTGGGCAACCAGACGATGAGCGACGATGCGGACTTCCCGTCTTCGCCCTACTATCGTTACCTGCCGATGTATTACACCAACCAGAACTACACCTTCGGCGGCCTGAGCCCCATCGTTGCGCCAGGTTTGGCCATGGTGAACGGTTACAACGCAGACATCCTCTGGGAAACCACGGCTGAGACGAACTTCGGCCTGGACGCGTCTCTCTTTGGCGGCAAGGTAACGCTGACGGCAGACTGGTTCAACAAGCGCACCCGCGACATCCTCATCGAAGTGCCCGTGGGCGCGGTATACGGTCTGGAGCCGCCTACCCAGAACGCCGGAATCGTGAGCAACAAAGGCTGGGAATTCACGGCAGGGTATAACGATAGCAAAGGCGATTTCTCCTACAGCGTAAATGCCAATGCTTCGTTCATCAAAAATAATATCGAGAAGTTCATTTCTCCGGGTCCCGACGGCTATACCATCCGCCAGGAAGGGTTGCCTATCAACGCACTGTGGGGTTATATCGCGGAAGGGCTTTTCCAGTCGAAGGAAGAAATCGCCGCACATGCGAAACAGGCGGTGAACACTGCGCCGGGTGATATCAAATACAAAGACCTCAACGGCGACGGGGAGATCAATACCAAAGACAAGACTTACATCGGCAATTATTATCCGAAGATGACGTATGGCCTTACCATGAACGGTTCCTGGAAGAATATCGATCTCACAATTTTCGTGCAGGGCGCGGCCGGTGTTAAAACCTACATCGACCAGGGCAAGATCGGCCAGATCAGCACTTCCGCAGGCAAGCCCACTTCCGGCATGCTCGACAGCTGGACGCCTGAGAACCGCGACGCATCGCTGCCCCGCGCGCTGTATACCTGGAAGATGAACGACCAGGCCAGCATGCCTTCGTCCTTCTGGGTCGACGACGCTTCGTACCTGCGCCTCAAGAACCTGCAGGTAGGGTATACTTTACCGAAAGCGTGGCTGGACCGGGTAGGGATCAAACGCGCGCGCCTTTTCTACAGCGGCCAGAATCTGCTTACGTTCAGCGGGCTGTACAAATGGATCGATCCGGAAGCGCCGAGCACCAGTTCGATTTACTACTACCCGCAGGTCAAAATCAACACATTGGGCCTGAACGTGACATTCTAAGGTTGGCATCACTTAAAAAAACTGAACATGAAAAAGAGCTTATTCATATTAACAGCGATCGCGGTGGGCAGCATCTTCTCGGCTTGTACCAAAGACTTCCTCGACCGGGAACCGCTGGATGCATATAACGACGAAAACATCTGGAGGAACGAAAACGACCTCCTTGCCGCTCTGAACGGCTGCTACAAAGGGTGGGAAGATATCTATAACATCATGTACATGGATTGTGCGACTGACAACGGGTACAACCAATGGCCCTGGGAAGGTTACACCAGCATCGGCAACGGTACGGTGACGGCTTCCGATGTGGATGCCGCCAACCGTTGGAACTACACCACCATCCAGAAGTGCAACACCTTCCTCGAGAATGCGGACAAGGCGGAAGCCGACGCGGCGAAGAAGGATCGTATGAAAGCGGAAGCCCGATTTCTGCGCGCGTATCAGTATTTCACTTTGACACAGCTATACGGCAACGTTCCGCTGGTAACAAAAACGGTTACCATGGCGGAAGCGAACACAATCAAACAAACCCCCATCGCGGAGGTGCGCCAGTTTATCCTGGATGAACTGGCGGCCATCGCGCCCCAGCTCGACGTGTCGTATTCCGGCAGCGATGTCGGCCGCATCACCCGTGGCGCCGCCCTCGCACTGCGCGCCCGTCTCAATCTTTACATGAAGAAATGGGACGACGCCATCACCGACAGCCGCGCCGTGATGCAACTCGGCTACAAGCTCGACACCAGCTACGCCAATGTTTTCCGCATCAAATTTGAAAATAATACCGAAGTAATCCTCGACGTGCAGTACATGGAAAACATCGTGCCCAACGAATGGCTGGGCATCATGCCTTCGCGCGGTTATGGTGGATGGGGTTCCGTAGTGCCTTCGCAGGCGCTGGTAGACGCTTATGAAATGGCAAATGGCAAACCGATCACCGATCCTGCTTCCGGTTATAACCCCGACGATCCGTACACCAACCGCGACCCGCGCCTGCAGGCCAGCATCGTTACCCCCGGCCAGCGCTACAACGGCAGGATTTACGATCCGCTGGACCCGGAATCCGAAGATTATTACCTGGGCGACAACAACTCCAAAACCGGCTACCTCTATAAAAAGTGGACCTCCGATTTCAGCGATTACGCCAATATCTGGAACACCGGCCTCAACGCCATCGTGATCCGTTACCCCGAAGTGCTGCTTACCTACGCCGAAGCGATGATCGAGAAAGGTACGATCGACAACACGGTATATGACGCGATCGACGAAGTGCGCAAACGCGCGAAGATGCCCGTTACCGACCGCACCGTGTATACCGGCCAGGTGAAAATGCGCGAACTGGTACGCCGCGAAAGAAGGGTGGAACTGGCGCTGGAAGGCCTTCGCTGGAACGACATTAAACGCTGGGAGATCGGGCCCGCTGTGCGCAACGGCAAACTGTTCGGGATGCGCACCGGCTCGGTGGACCCTGTAACGGGCAAACTCACACTCACCGGCGATCATGTGGAAGTGGAAAACCGTCTTTTCGACGCTTCGAAGAATTATGTGTGGCCCGTTCCGCAAAAAGAGCTGGATGTGAACAAGCACCTTGACCAGAATCCGAATTATTGATAAACCCCGTTAGTTGCTACTCTTTGTTACATGTAAGCCCGCCGGAACCGGCGGGTTTTTTTATGCCGCCGGTACATGAAAACAGCCGTATGTCCGCACGATAAGTTGACATCGGGCCGCATTTCCTATATTTAGTCCAATGCAGCGTTTCCAACAATATTTCATGTGGATGGCGGCCGCCCTGGCGATGGCGCCCCTGTTGTTGCGCGGCCAAAGCTTCACGGAGCAGTCGCGCGTATTCACCGATACACCCCGCCATTATGTTTGCCAGCGTGCTACCATGCCGCTTGTGATCGACGGCCGCGATACCGAGAATGCCTGGCAACAGGCGGAATGGACGGATGATTTCACCGACATCGAAGGCGCGAAGAAGCCCGCGCCGTTGTTCCGTACGCGGGTGAAAATGTTATGGGATGATGAAAAACTATACGTTTTCGCCGAACTGAAGGAACCGCACGTTTGGGCGACACTCCGGCAGGCCGATACTATTATTTATTACGACAATGATTTCGAAATGTTCCTCGACCCGCCGGGCAACTCGCGGGAATATTTCGAGATAGAAGTGAACGCCCATAACACGGTGATGGACCTGTTCATGCCGCGCGCTTACCGTGCGGGCGGAAAGGCCATGCTGTCGTGGGATGTGAAAGGACTGCAAACTGCGGTGCATGTGAAAGGAACGCTGAATAACCCCCGCGACAAGGATACTTCCTGGACGGTGGAAATGGCGATCCCTTTCCGCGCGCTCGCCGCTTATCATACCCGTTCCATTCCCCGCAACGGCGACACCTGGCGCGTGAATTTCTCGCGGGTGCAGTGGCAGTATGAGATCGAAGGAAATGCCTACCGCAAACGCCCGAAAACGCCGGAGTACAATTGGGTATGGTCGCCGCAGGGGATAGTAGACATGCACGCCCCCGAGCGCTGGGGCTTCCTGCAATTCTCGGCGCAGCCGGCGGGGGAGCGGGTTGCGTACAAAACACCGGAATACGTGGAAGCGGAAAAGTTCCTTTGGGAATTGTATTACCGCCAACATCAATACCGCCGCGCCAACGGCAAATACACAGCGGATTTGACCGCGCTGAAACTGGATAAGCATTCATTTGATTTTAATATGGAAGCCACCGGGCGGCAGTTCTCCGCTGTCATCCGGCAGGGCAGCAGAACTATCATCATCGATCACGAAGGAAAAATCATCCGATATGAATAAACGTCATTTTCTGAAGTCGCTCGGGCTGGGAAGCCTCGCGCTCGCAACACCGTCGCTGGCCATGGCTGGCATGCAGGGGGAAGCTAAAAAGATCGCCGGGCCGGTGCGCCACCGTATCTGGATCAACCCCAGCGCCAAAGATACCGACGCCGAACTGAAGAAACGTTACGCGGATTACCGTGCCGCGGGTATCGGGGTGATTTATTTCGAGGAAGACAGCGAGCGCCACTTCCGCGCCGCCAAAGCCGCCGGCATAGAAGCGCACCGCTGGTTCTGGACGATGAACCGCAACGAAAAGGAGCTCCGCGAACAGCATCCCGAACTGTTTTCCGTGAACCGGAAAGGCGAATCCTGCGCTACCAAACCGCCGTATGTGGGGTATTACCGCTTTCTCTGCCCGAACCAGCCCGGCACCTTGCAGTACCTGAAATCCAAAGCGGAAGAACAGGTGGCGAAGGATTATATCGACGGGCTGCATCTCGATTATGTCCGCTTCGTGGACGTGATCCTGCCCGTGAATTTGTGGGATAACTATAAAATTGATCAGTCGAAGGAATTGCCGGAGTACGACTTCTGCTACTGCAAAACCTGCCGCGATAAGTATGCCGGTATTTACGGGAAAGATCCGCTGGAAATGGAGCATCCCGATCAAAGCCCTTCCTGGCGCAAGTTCCGGTACGACAGTATCACGCACATCGTCCGCAATTTATCGGAGGTGGCCCACGCGAAAAAGAAACCCATTACGGCGGCGGTATTTCCCACGCCGGAGATCGCGAAGCGGATTGTGCGGCAGGATTGGGTAAACTGGCCCCTCGACGCCGTGTGTCCCATGATCTATCACGGTTTCTACCGCGAAGGTGTGCAATGGATCGGCGACGCGGTGGCGGAAGGGGTGAACGCCCTGAACGGGAAATTCCCGCTATACGCCGGCCTCTACCTGCCGGATTTCAACGGCAATCACGACGATATCCGCAAAGCCATCCGCCTCGCGCTCGACAACGGCGCGGCCGGCGCTTCCATTTTCGGATCCGTAACGCCGCAGCTCCTCGGCATCCTCCGCGAAACGGCGGGTTAACGTCGCTTACATCTCATTTACGGCGCCGGAGTCACCGCTTCCAGCTGCGTGAGCGCATCGCGGAACTGCCGGTTGCTCACCGAATCGAGGCGGTTGGCCGGGTTCGAAAGAAAAGTGTGGAGCGCCTGGCGATACTCTTCCCGGAAGGATTCGTTGGCAGGACTGGCAGATAGCTGGTTGCGGGCCTTGTCTACCAGCTCGCGGTTGGCGGCAATGATGCGCATCTTGCCGAAAGTAGATTCGTCGGCCATGATCACGATGTTTTCTTCGTAACCAGGAACGTAGCGCGTAACAAAGACTTGTCCGGCCGGAGGGATGAGCACTTCATTCCGGATGGGCCAGATAGGTGCCGACATGCTGGTGAAGGAGGTTTTCACATCTTTCCCCTGCGCTTTGGCAATCACCGCGTATTCGAAGATATATTGATCGTTGAGCGTGGAATTGGTTTGCGTGGCCTGGATCACGACGGCGGTTCCCGGAGTGCCCCAGGCCTGGAGGAACCAGGCGTTCAGCATGGAAGCCGTGAAGATATTGGCCATCGCCAAAAGGAATCCCGGAACGAGGAGCCACAAACGGCGGGTAAGCACGGCGATGCCGGCGAAGATGGCGAGAATGATAAAGAAAGACCAGGCCGGATGCTGGCTGAGAAAAAACAAAACTGCAGATATGGCTTTCATTTTTGTACGGTTTTTCGGTCAGTGAAGGACGCATTCCCCCGCGCCCGTGTAATTTTTTCTCCTTTCATGCAAAAACTGTGCGAATACTGGATTTTATTTCTGTATCTTGTTTTTGCAATCGAATGAAATTCTGATATGATGAACAACGACTATTCCCGGAGGAGGTTCCTCCAACAGGCCATGCTGGCCTCTGCAGCACTTGCCACGCCCGGTTTTTTGATGGCCCGCGGCATGGCAGCCCCCCGGAAGATCGGGGCCAACGAAAAAGTGAACCTGGCGGTGATCGGAATCGGTAACCGCGGCGGTGAAATCATCCGTGAATTGTATAAAACAGGCCTCTGCAACATCGTAGCACTTTGCGACGTGGATATGGGCGCTCCCCATACCCTGGAAATTATGAAAATGTTCCCGGACGTTCCCAGATTCCAGGATTTCCGTAAGATGTTCGACAAGATGGGCAAGCAAATCGATGCGGTGTCTGTCGGCGTCCCCGACTTCGCGCATTTCCCCATCACCATGATGGCTATCGGTCTCGGCATCCACGTATATGTGGAAAAACCGATGGCGCGTACTTTCCAGGAAGTGGAACTGATGATGAAAGCTGCCGCGAAAAACCCGAAAGTTGTTACCCAAATGGGCAACCAGGGCCACTCCGAAGCCAATTACTTCCAGTTCAAAGCCTGGACGGAAGCGGGCATCATCAAAGACGTGACCAACATCACCGCGCACATGAACTCGCCCCGCCGCTGGCACGGGTGGGATACGAATATCAAATCCTTCCCGAAAGCGGAACCCAAACCCGACACCCTCGACTGGGATGTTTGGCAGATGCAGACCAAAGGACATGAATATAATAAGGACTTCGTCAACGGCCAATGGCGTTGCTGGTTCGACTTTGGTATGGGCGCCCTCGGCGACTGGGGCGCGCACATCCTCGACACCGCGCATCAGTTCCTCGACCTGGGCCTGCCCACGGAAGTAAACCCCGTGAAGCTCACCGGGCATAATAATTTCTTCTACCCGACTTCAACGACCCTTTCCTTTAAATTCCCCGAGCGCCGGCAAATGCCCGCGGTGGAAATAATGTGGTACGACGGCGTTGATAACCTGCCCCCGATCCCGGCCGGCTACGGTGTTTCCGGCCTCGATCCGAACATCCCGCCGCCGAGCACCGGCGCCATCAAACCCGCGAAACTGAACCCGGGCAAGATCATCTACAGCAAAGACCTCACCTTCAAAGGCGGCTCCCACGCTTCCACGCTCTCCATCATCCCCGAAGAGAAAGCCAAAGCCATGGCGGGCAAGCTCCCCGAAGTGCAGAAGACGCCTTCCAACCACTACGCCAACTTCCTGCTGGCGTGCAAAGGCCAGGAAAAAGCGCGTTCTTCTTTCGATATCGCCGGGCCGCTCAGCCAGGTGTTCTGCCTAGGTGTGCTCGCGCAATGGACTGGCCGCAAGATCGAGTTCGACCGCGAGAAAAAGATTATCACCAACGACAAAAAAGCCAACCAGCTGCTCGTGGGCCCGCCCCCGCGCAAAGGTTGGGAACAATACTACAAAGTGTAACGCGCAGAGAGACGGCCCCCGGGCCGTCTCTCTCATTTCCGGGGCTCCGTATTCAAACGAGTAAGGCACCGGCGCAGGGGAGCCTGCCACACTACTGTAATGAGTAGTCTTTTGAGGCGTGCCAATGCGCTAATTTCCCGGTTGCAAAAACCGATATGCAGCTGCGGAGAATTTTGACATGGATAGGGGCCTTCGTGGCTTTGACGGCAGTAGCGGCCTGGGCGGTGCCATTGCTGAACGGCGGCATAGTGGCGGAACCTTTGCGCCACCGGGGCAAGGTGCATATCCGGAAAGACGGCGGGAAGTACACGCTCATCCGCAACGGCAAACCGTTTTTTGTGCAAGGCGCCTCCGGCCGGGGGACCTCGCCTTCCTCGCCGCATCCGGCGGAAATACTGTGAGAACTTACGACACCATCGGCCTCGCGGCCTTCCTCGACGAAGCGCAGCGCCTCGGCATCGCGGTGATCGCAGGGTTGCCGGTGCCTTCGAGCGCGTATGAAAAATTCTTTTACCGTAATGGAAAGAAGACGGATGCTTTATTGGAAAGCATCCGCAGCGCGGTACTGCGGTACCGGCATCATCCCGCGCTACTCATGTGGTGCCTGGGGAACGAGCCGGTGATGACGTGGAAGCCCGGGCACAAGGGGTTTTATTCCACCTTCAACCGCCTGCTCGCCACAATACACCAGCTCGATCCGGAACACCCCGTCACCACCACCATTCCCAATTTCAATATTGTCCAGATCTGGATGACGCGTCAAAAAGTGCCCGGCCTCGACCTGATTTCTTTCAATACATTCGGGCAGCTGAACAAGCTGAGCGCCCGGCTGGAGCGGTTTTCCCGTATTTGGGACGGGCCTTTCCTCGTGGCGGAATGGGGTACTCTCGGGCCCTGGGAATCCGACATCACAGCCTGGCAGGCGCCCGTCGAAAATACAAGTAGCAAGAAGGCCGAACAGTTGCGGAAGATGCACGCCGCTGATCTTCCCCTTCACAACCCCCGCTGCCTCGGCGCCCTCGCTTTCTACTGGGGCCACCGCCAGGAAGCCACCGGCACCTGGTTCAGCCTGTTCTCAGAATCCGGGCAGCCTACCGAATCAGTAGCCGCGCTCCGCGAAGTATGGGGAAAGCCCACGCACAACGACGCCTGGCCCAAAGTGAATTACATGCTGCTTGGCGGCAAAGGCGCCCGCGATAATATTTTACTTGCGTCCGGCGCGCAGTATACGGCCTCGCTGCTCCTGGATACCAGCAACACTGCGCTCATCGAAACCTTGCGGTGGCGCGTGGCGCAGGAAGACTGGTACCAATATCCCGGGCGGAGGAATCGTCCGCAGCCCCTGCTGGATACGGTTATCCGTGCGGTAGACGGGCTGGAGCTGGCTTTCGCGGTGCCGCGGCGGGGAGGTCCGTACCGGATTTTTGTGGAAGTCAATGCCCGGAACGGAAACATCGCCAACGCCAACACGCCATTTTATGTTGTTGAATAACCGATGGGGGATTTGAAACAAGCGCCACAACCCACCCGGAGCGATATGCTCTCGCTGCGCCTGATGATCGCCATCGGTACGCTGGGACTCTGCTTTTTCCTGTTTTGCCTGCTCAACCCCCTTCACATCGGGCATCCTGTGTTGTACTGGATGCTGGTGAGCGCTACGGTATTCTCCTGCCTGCGGGTGCTGCACGAATGGTATCATTACCTGTTCATCTCCATTCCCACACCTAAATCCGGGAATAAGCGGTTCACCGTCGATATCCTGACGACCTTCTGTCCGGGGGAGCCTTACGAAATGATCGTGGAAACCCTCGAAGCCATGCAGGCCGTCACCTACCCGCATACCTCCTGGCTCTGCGATGAAGCCGGTGACCCCTACCTGAAAGAAATCTGCCGTAAACTCGGCGTGCGGCACATAACGCGCAACCACCGCACCAACGCCAAGGCAGGTAACATCAATAACGCACTGCAATACGCCACCGGAGAACTTTGCGTGGTGCTCGACCCGGATCATATACCGGCGCCGAATCTCCTCGACCCCATCATTCCTTTCTTCAACGACGAAAAAATTGGTTATGTACAGATTGTGCAGGCGTATTACAACCTGGGCGACAGCCTGATCGCCAAAGGCGCGGCGCAGCAAACATTCCATTTCTACGGGCCGATGATGATGACCATGAACCGCTATGGAACCGTGCCCGCCATCGGGGCCAACTGCACGTTCAGACGCAGCGCGCTGGACGCCATCGGTGGGCATGCGGCGGGACTGGCGGAAGATATGCACACTGCGATGCAGCTGCACGCCAAAGGCTGGAAGTCCGCTTACCTGCCCGCGGTGCTCACGGAAGGAAGGGTGCCTTCGACACTTTCTGCCTATTACAAGCAACAACTGAAGTGGTCGCGCGGCTGCCTGGAATTGTTGTTCGTCACCTATCCGAAACTGTTTAAAAACTTCACCTGGGCGCAACGCTTCCATTACGGCACGGCTCCGCTGCATTATTTATCCGGCCTGATTTTCCTGTTGAACTTCATCGTGCCGGTGGTATCGCTTTCGATGGGGATTATTCCGTTTAAGATGGATCTCGTCTTATTTGGATTGGCGGGATTGCCTTTCCTGGTGAGTATCCTGGCTATCCGGCATTTTGTGCAGCAATGGGTAATGGGCCGGGGGAAAGGGGGAATCATGTGCTGGGGGGCTTCCTGCTGATCGGGACGTGGTGGGTGCACATCCTGGGATTGGTGTATACGGTCATCCGGAAGAAAGTACCCTACATCCCCACGCCGAAAGACGATCGTGAAAAAGACAACTGGCTGCTCAACCTGCCGAATATCGTGGTGGCAGCGTGTTCGCTTGCGGCGATCGTGTTTGGCTTGTACATCGACTGGAACCCTTACACCTGGATCATGGCGGGCATCGCGGGGATTAACTTCGCGGTGATGGTGTTCAATATCGCCATCAGCCGGCAGAAAGACGTGCAGGAGGTACGGGCGCGGTTCAGGGTGCTGCGCAATAGTTTTTCGTATTACAGAATGCTGAAACAATATTTCTGGAACTTCCGGCACGGCATTTACGCCGGGCTGCGGCAGTTCGCTTTCCCGATCATGTTGCTGATGGCCATTTCGACGCTGTATTTGTTCAGCAGCATGCGCCGTGGCAATGTTTCCGGAGGGTTGGGAGAACAGCGGGAGGAAGTTTTTTATACCGGTGTTTTCCAGCCTTCGGAACCGGGCGGCATTACGGAGAAAGCAGGGTGGGAAGATTTTCAGCGGCGCTTTGCCGTACATGCGGATATCGTTTCGGTGTACATTCCCTGGGGTGACGGGCCCCGGTCGGAAGTGCCGCTGCAACTGGCGGAAGCGATATACAGAAACGGCTCGTCGCCCATGATCACCTGGGAGCCCTGGGCTTCGGGGTTTACTTTTTCCGCCAACGATCCCGAGCTCAGCCGCGAAAGGAAGGTCATGGCCCGGATCGTGGCCGGCGTGTTCGACGGTTATGTGAGGAAATTCGCGCGGCAGGTGAAGGCGCTCAACCGGCCGGTGTTCCTGCGCTTCGCGCATGAGGCCGATAATCCTGGTTATCCCTGGTCTGCCACCGGTGGGAATACACCCGAAGAAATGAAAAACGCCTGGCGGCGTGTGCATGCCATTTTCCTCTCCGAACGCGCCTACAATGCCGTGTGGGTCTGGAACCCCTGGAAGCCCGAAGCTGTGGAGCCCTACTTCCCGGGCCGCAGGTACGTAGATTGGATCGGCGTAACGATGCTCAACTATGATTCGCTGGCCGCGGAAAAGGAATACGCATTCGCGGAATTGTATGCTCCCTTCCACCGCAAACCCATCTTCCGCTCCGGCCTCCCCGTAATGGTGGCGGAAGGCGGATCGTTGCGGACCGCCCACCAGCGTAAATGGATGGAGGACGCCGCACGCGCCATTTCCACGAGCTGCCGGGAGGTGCAGGCCTTCGTGGTTTTCCATTCCGCCTTCGACCGGAATGTACCGCCCGGCGCCGGCGTGCCCATGCTCGACTGGCGGATTGCCGACGCGGGAAATTTCTTCAGGGTCACCGGCGGAATTAAAAAAACAGGTGCCGCTCCCCTGAAGCAGTTGCGCTACATCACGCCGCCGGCGCCTGCGGTACGCCCCCGGTGGACCGACACGCTGCGCGGCATGGAGTACCAGAAAGGCGGCAACTGGTTCCGCAACCTGCATGCGCTTACGCGCGCGGAGGTGATACAGGATTTCCATGCGATGCGGGAAACGGGCGTTAATACCGTACGCCGCTACGGTCCCGGCGCATACGACCGCAACGTACTGGCCGCTGCGCGGGAATCGTCGCTGGGGTTGCATTACGGGTTCTGGCTCCCGCCCGTGTCCGACGCGGTTGCCGGGGAGGCGATGTTGCGGGAGAAGGCTGCGGAAATCGTTGCGGAAGTGAAGCGGTTGAGGCTTCATCCCGAAATCAAAGCCTGGAGTATTGCCAACACGTCTTTCAAATTCCTGCAATACCGTTTCGTGAAACCCGGTTACCTCTACCAGCAAAAAGCCTATACGCAATGGCTGCGGCAGCTGGTACAGGAAATCCGGAAGGCGGATGCTTCCCGCCCGGTGACCATCGATGTGGACGCAAACAGCCAGATAGCGGGGCTTTTGCAATACCTGTACGATGAAATTCCGCAGGTTGCTGCGTTTGGCGTGGTACTGCCGCCCGACGGCGAAGGGCTCGTGCAGCTGGCAGATGTAACGGCGCCGTATTTTATCAGCCGCGCACCGGTAAGTTTATATGCTACGGCAGGACCAACGCGCAACGGGGTTTTCATTACTTCCTGGCAAGATGAAGAAGCCACCAACCGCATAACTTTCGACGGGCTGTTGGATACCGACGGCCGCCGGAAACCGGACTGGCACCGGTTGCACGCGATCTGGAAAGGCGGCGGGGAAAAGGAGTCCGTGCCGGAGATCAGCATCCTGCGGCCCGCCATAGCAGCGCGGGAAGGCAAAACGCTGGAATACCGCGCGCTGCTCCGGGAAAACGGGAACTGGCAATATGCTTCTGAGGGTGATATTGCTTTTGAGTGGAGCCTCGTGCGGCTGGACCGGCAAGGGAAAGCCATCCGGCGGGACAAATTGGGCAATGGCGCGGTGATCCGTGTGGAGATACCTTTCAACCCGGCATCGTACCGGTTGCATGTGTCTGCAGCAAGGGGAGGTGATGTGTCTGTAGCGATGGCAACGCTCAACACGCCCTTGTGAGCTCAGCTCAGGCGTGCCGCGTAATTCTTTTTCACGAATTGATTGATGAACGTGTTTAACCCGAGGCCCTTCCGGGCGAGGGATTTCATTTCTTCCACCGGCGCAACGCCCGGCACTATGTAATTGTAATGATACGCTGTACCGTCTTTAAAGTGGACATTGATATACCGCTCGTCAATTTCATAATACCGGACGCCGGAAACGCCGCTGAGATTTTTGTACGGCTGCATGAAGACGTGGTTTTGGTGTGAATAATAGATACCGGGAGGGAATGGAAGGGTGAAAAAATTCACTTTCCGTCGAGCCGGGTTACATGCGCCGCGATGGCTATCCAGCGGCCGTCGCGCTTTTCGTAGACATCCATATAGTTGTTTTTGACGGTTGTTTCTTTCCCGTTTTGGGTCATGGTGAATTCCACCACGGCCACCACGATCCCGATATTTCCTTTCACGGTGATCTCCACATTGTCGATCATGGCGGAGGTAATGGGCATGGCGGGTTTCGCTACATTTTTGATGAGGTCTTTTTTGCTGATGCGCGCGCCGGCAGCGTTGATCATCACGAGATCATCGGCCACGATGCGGTGGATGGTGGCGGTATCTTTTTCAGGGTACGCCTGGATCCAGTCGGCATTGTGGTTGCGGAGGGCGTTGTGGTCTGCGTCTTGCGCACGGGCGGATAAAACGGAGAGCAGTGAAAAGGCGGCAAGCAGGATGGGGAGTTGCATAACAGGGGATTTAACTGGAATTATTCACTGAATGTACGAAATTCCCCTGCATCCGGGAGGTATTTTTCTTGATAAAATAGAATTTAAATAACTGATTATCAAAGCATTAAAACCCTTCATCAAATTAGTTGACAAAAGCAACTATATTTTGTAGATTTGAAGCACCATGCAAGCAGCCATTACTTTCCAAACCGCCACTACGCCGGAACAATACCAATCCGCTTGTGGTATTTTCCGTGCTTACGCCCGGTCGCTGGATTTTGACTTGCAATTCCAGGGTTTTGAGGCGGAACTGGAGCATATCCATGAGCAATACGGCGCCCCGGATGGCGCACTCATCCTGGCTTACAACGGCAACCGGGTAGTGGGTTGCATCGCGGTGCGGAAATTTGCCGAAGGGGAATCCGAACTGAAAAGGATGTTCGTGCTCCCGGAGTTCCGCGGCCACCGGCTAGGCGAAACCCTGCTCCAGCAAGCCCTCGGGGCCGCCAAAGCCCTGGGCTACCGCAATGTCAAACTGGATACCCTGCCCAATATGACCTCCGCCATCAAACTCTACGAAGCGCATGGCTTCAAAAAAATCGCGCCTTACAGGTTCAATCCCATGCAAGGCGCGATCTTTATGGAAGCGGATCTGTAAACTTTTTTATTTCGTTTCGACCACTATTTCCCCTCCCAGCTGGAAAAGGCTATGCGGCACAAACCATCCCTGCTGCAACTTCCCGTTCACCCGAACGCCCGCCAGGTCGCGGCTTTTGCCCTGCCTGCGGATCGTGAGCCATTTGCCGTTTTCCGCTTTCCAGCGCACTTCGTCGAATAAGGGCACGGTGGCCAGGTATTCCGGATCGGTGGCGGAAAATGTGTATAACCCCGCCGCGCAGAAAACATACCACGCCGACATTTCCCCCGCGTCATCCATCCCGCAAAGCGCATTGCCAAACTCACCGATGCCGTACAGGTGGTTCAGGATCGTATCGATGACTTTTTGCGACTTCTCCGGTTTATTGATGAAGTAATATGAGAACGGCGCCTCATGGTCGGGCTGGTTGCCGTGGCAATACTGACCGATCATCGATTCCACGTTCCGCGCGATGTGATTCGGGTTCCAGGGAACGGTGAACAGCGAGTCCAGCTTGGATTCGAAACCCGCCGGGCCACCGTATAATTCAATCAGCCCGGGCATATCGTGCGGGGCGTAAAACGAAACCTGCCAGGCGTTCGCTTCGCGGTACATGTATTCGTAATACGGATATTGCGGGTCGAAGGGCGTGATCCAATCGCCGTTTTCCAGTCGCCCGCGCATGAACCGCGTGGAAGGATCGAACATGTTGCGGTAATTTTGCGAGCGTTGCATAAGCGTGCGATAGTTGGCCGAATCGCCCAGTGCGCGGGCCAGCTGCGCCAGGGAATAATCGTCGTACGCGTATTCCAGCGTTTTGGAAACACCCGCTTTGGCCTTGGTTTCCACGTGCGGTTTTTCAATATGCGGATCGGAGATAAACCCTTTCTCGATATATTCCTTCACATGCGGACGGGCGCCGGGTTCCATGTTCGCATTCTTCAGCAGGATTTCATACGTTCCCTTCACATCGAAATCGTTAATACCGCGCAAATAAGCACCCGCAATGGTGGAAGCGCCGTGGTCGCCATGGAAGAAAGTGGGGATGAAACCGCGTTTGTCGCCCACGTCTTTCATCGACCTGATCACATCCAGCGCCACATCAGGCGCAAGCAATCCGAGCAGTACATCTTTATTGCGATATGTATCCCAGAGTGAAGGTTCAGTGTAATACCGGAAGCCTTTATTGTCTTTCTGGCGTTTGGCGTCGGTGAAATCTCCGTTCACATCGCTGCGCAGGGCGGGCCAGAGGAAGGAGCGGTAGAGGCTGGAGTAGAAAAGGCTGCGTTGTTTTTCGGTACCGCCTTTCACTTCCACTTTCGACAGCAGCTTTTCCCATTCCGCTTTGGCGGCGGCCCGGATGGCCGCGAAGGATTTGCCGCCGATTTCCTTGTCCAGGTTCTGTTTGGCATTTTCAGCGCTCACGAACGAAATCCCGATTTTCATTTCCACGGGTTTCTTGCCGTCTTCTAGCCACACCATTGCATGGCCGGAGCGTTTGCCCTCTTCTGATTTGTCAAGTTTTTTGATGTTCGTATTGAGGACGGCATAGAAATAAATACGCTCGCCCGTCTGCTGGTAGCCTTGCAGCACGTTCTTGCCCGTTTGCTCGATTCTCCAGTCGCTCACGCGGTTGTTGGATTTGGCGAGATCGAACAGGATGCGGCGGTTGGCGGGATGTTGATAGTCGTATTGATGGAAGCCCGCGCGGAGGGTGGAGGTGAGTTTCACATCCACGTTGTAATCGCTGAGGTATACCTGGTAAAACCCGGGTTCGGCGGATTCGCGCTGGTGGGAATAGCGCGACCCCGTGGCGGGGGCGCTTCCGGAAACGGGCAGCACGGGAATGTTGCAGAGGTTCCAGTGGCCTTTGTTGGTGTGGGTGAATGAGAGAATGACGGAGTCCTCGTATTCGTATCCCGCGCCGGAGCCGTATTCGGTCATCGGGCTGAGCTGCACCATGGCGTTGGGCAGCGAACTGCCGGGAAAGGTGAGCCCGGCCCAGGAACGCCAGCCTTCCGGCAGGTGGTAACCTACAATGGCGGAGTCGGTCAGCGGTTCGGTGCCGAGGAAAGTGTTCACGTACTTTGTAAAATTCCCGGCGGATTGTCCATATCCTTCATTTGCCTGCATCATCAGCATGCCGGCAAGGCAGATCATGAGCCTTTTCATCATCATAACGTTTGCTAAATCGATTCAGTAAATCGGGTGAACGCACAATATAGGCATCGCAGTTTGGAAATGAATCCCGAAACTGGATCAACGGTAAAGCGACGGGCGGAAAAAAAGCGAAGATTGTACCGACCGGGTTCAAATTAGTACCAGCTTTGCCGCACGACACTAACTTTGGGCGATCCGGAGCCGAAAAACGGCAGTATTCCCGGTCGGATCAAATAAATTCCCTTTTTGATATACCGGGCTACCGCAGCCCGAACTTTGCCAGCCGAATCAAGAACCTGAATCAAATGTTCAAGCTTATCAGACTATTTATTATCCCATTTGTATGTAACTGCTTCTCCACGATCGCCGTGGCGCAATCCACCTCCGCCGTTTCCGGCCAGGTGAGATCAGCTTCCGGCGAGCCGCTGTCCGATGCGGCGGTGACCATCCTGGGCACAAACGCCGGGGCATACACCCAAAACGACGGACGCTTCCGCATCGGGAGCCTCAAACCCGGCAAATACACCCTCGTTATCAACACGCTCGGATACACGTTGCCCTGCGGATCTACGTTGAGCGCCGGCGCTTTGCGGATCACATCGGCCGCGGCGCCGCCTTTGTTGCCGATATCGTTGCCGGCATTGTATACGAGCATGCCCGGTTTCTGTTCGATGAGTTGCTTGCGCGCTACCACCTGCACTTCGCCAAGCTGACGGAGGCTGGCGGAAAGAAAAAGGGTGTCTGCCATGGAATGCGCGCCGTTCGTGGCGTTGAGCGTCAGCTGCAGCGGACGGTGGCCTACGGAGGAAATCACCAGCCGGTAATGGCCCCGGCCCGGAAGCTGCAGACTGAGAGCAACGTTTTCTTTGGAATAAGCCGCGGCTACCGGCGCGTCTTTTTCATCCAGCACGCCGATGGTGACGTAAGGCATCGCATGACGCGATGCGGAATCCGCGATCACGGCACGGATCACGGGGCCGGAAGCGCCCGTCTGCCCGAAGGCAGCCGGTCCGCCGGTGAATATAGAAGCGGGAAAAATAGCCGGGAATATTGCATGATAGATAAGTCGCATGGTCCGTTCACATTGTTTTGGGCCGCTAAATTCGCGCTTAACAAATGAGTGAGTTTATGTAAACGGGAGAAAGATTTGCGAGAACGGGAATATTGAGGCGGAAACTTGGTTATTTTTACAGCAGCAATGTTGGTCTCCACTATTTAATCTATAAACATGGATGTTTCGAACTTCCCGCCGATCGGCGCGCTGCTGGTCTCTAAAATGATTATGGAAGAAGGCGCAAAACCCGGATTCCTGTACCGCGAAAAAAGGGCGGATGAAGAAGACAGCGGCTGGCGTATATTTTCGGGTCTGGAATCTGACGAATATGCCCAGGAGAATGACAACTTTGGACTTTACGCCGTCAGCGACGTGCTGGCCATTGATCCTTCCCTCGCGGCGCTCCTGCTGAAAGGCGTAGGCTCCGTGTATGAACGCGACGAGCAGGACGAATGGGTGAAAATAGTGGATTTCGAGATGGAAGATAATTACATCGAAACCCACGCACTCACCGCCACCTGGCAAATCGATATCAATCATCTTTTTGAAAGAAGGGTGGAAGAAGGCGGTGACCTGCTGTACACCACCGGCGACAAATCCCTCCGGCTGACAATCTGGAAAGACGACAGCAAATCGCGCCAGCAACTTTATGACGAAACCCTCCAGTCCATCGCGCACCGCGAGCAAGACGAAGCCCCCACACTGGAATCATTCGAATTCTCCGATGAAAACGGCGCCAAAACCGGGTACATGATCCTCGAATCGGATGGAGTGACCGAATACCATGTGATTTATGGTTTTAATATCGCGGACGGCGAAGTGCTGATGTCGGTGTTTTATTTCGACGAAGCGGCCGACCGTGAATGGGCGCTGCAGACATGGCAGGGCATCCGGGCGGTGAAGGGTTAATCATTTCATCCCATTTTACTTACATTCCATTCCCGGGAACCGACGGTGGGAGCGCTTCCGCATGCAGATGCGGCGGTGATGCCTTACTTTCGCGGCCAAACAGTACCCCGGCTCCCATGAGTACAACTTTCCGCGCAGGCACCTGGCCCGAGGGGGCCGAATCCCTACCCCCTGATCCCGGTTTGATGAAACAATTCAAAAGGCAGGGCAATTTCAATATCCATCTACCCCTTTCCGTGATGCGCGGCATGGTGCACCTCGCCACCCGGCTGATGGCGCCCCGGTTGTTCAAAGGTTCCTTTCAACAGCAATATCATCGGATGTCAGTGGAGGACCGACAGGTGGGTGTGCGGATCGTCCGGCCCGCCGGGGCAGGCGTTTTGCCCGCCTTGCTGTATCTCCACGGTGGCGGCGGATTGCTGACAGACAGTTCCAGTTACATCCGGGTGCTCAAAAACATCGCTGCCGCCGGAAACGTAGCCGTGGCGGGCCTGGATTACCGCCGGGCGCCGGAGCATCCGTTTCCTGCAGGGCTCGACGATGCCATGGCAGCCTTGCATTGGCTGCACGCCAACGCTTCCGATTTAAAAATTGATCCGGATAAGATATCTATTGCGGGCGACAGCGCCGGTGGTAATCTGGCTGCCGGACTGGCGCTCCGCAACCGCGATGGGGCGGGGCTTCCGGTCTACAAACAGGTTTTGCTCAATGCCCGTGTTACGCATGTCAGGCATTTTCCGTCGATGGGTCAATTTGCGGAAGGGTATGGGCTCACGCGCGCGGCGATGCAATTTTTCGAATCGCGGTATTTCCGTTATCCCGCCGATGCGGCGAACATATACGCATCGCCGTTAGATGCACCTGATCTTACCGGCCTTCCACCCGCGTTGATCCTCACATCTGAATACGACCCGTTGCGCGACGAAGGCGAAGCTTATGCCTCGGCGTTGCATCAGGCGGGTGTGCCGGTTATTGCTGTCCGTTTTGCGGGGATGGCCCACACGGTAGTCGTGTTCGGCGCCACGAAATCCGCTGCGGCGAAGGCGCTGCAATTGATCGGGAAAGCGGTGCGATGAACCGCGTGCATATCAATCTTCCAAAATTTCCACCACTCCGTCTGTTCCGTTGATGCGGATGCGCTGGCCGTCCCTGATAAGCCTTGTAGCCCCGTCGACCGCTACCACGGCGGGTAAGCCATACTCCCGCGCGATCACTGCGCCGTGCGTCATCAATCCGCCAACCTCGGTGACGAGACCTTTAATCGTCACGAAAACGGGCGTCCAGCTGGGATCAGTGAAAGCGGTCACCAGGATGTCGCCGGGTTGTAGATTTGCGGATTCCATTTGCAAAATGACGCGCGCCCTTCCTTCTACGGTTCCCGGAGAAACAGGCAATCCTGCCAGCGCACCTGGTGGCAGGTGATCGCGGTGGTAGTTGCCGTTCAGGATCTCACCGTCGGAGGTGATGACCCGCGGCGGGGAAAGTTTTTCGTAATGGCGGTAAGCTTCTTTTCTTTCGCGGATGCAGGATGCGTCCGGTTTATGGGATGCCGATAAATCGCGGAGCTCCTCAAAACTCAGAAAATAAATATCCTCTTTATCCGCTATGGCGCCGGCTTGCACGAGCGACTCCGCTTCCCGGAGCAGCGCCTGTTTGTAAATGAAATACCGGCTGATCATGGCATATTTCGGGTATTCGCGATAACCGGTATAACTGCGGAGCAGGCCGATCATGTGCTTCGTTTCCGCGGCTTTCGTCTCGCCGTCCGGCAATGCCTGCAGCCTTTGGAGTAGGGAACGTTCCATATTTTCGGAAGCCTGTTTTCCCTGTTCGAACCTGCGTTTGCTTTCTCCCGGCGCTGTATTGCGGATATTGGTGAGCAGCAAGGGTATAAGCGCGGCGGGGTTTTCGGCCCAGCGGGGTTTGGTGATATCAATTTCGCCGGGGCAACGCATACCGAATCGATCGAGAAATTCCCGTATCGCGCGGACTATCGTTTCGCCGCCGTCGAATGGAAGAAGATCCTCCGGGAAGCGGCTCCCGTCGGATTGCTGCAGATGCGCCACGATGGCGGGGAATGGCCGGATGAGATCCGCCACATCCAGGAGCGCGAGCCCCATTTCGGCGGTTACATTGCCGGGCGCCGATAACGACAATGAATCGCCTGCGTTCTTTTCACCAAGCCATTCCGCCATTTTTTCGTTGAGCCAGGTGTACGCGCTCATGGCGGTCAGGATGACGGGCAGATTTTGCGGGTCGGTCAGCTCTTTTTGCAGTTGCCCGCAGTTTTCCCTGATGAAATCCAGTAATGCAGGACCAGTTTTCGTCTGGATATCCTTTTGTAATGCCGCGATGGCGTGCTGGCTACGCCGGATCAGGCCGGGTACAATGTCGGAGTCGATGCCGATGGGTGGTTGAAAGAAAGCCGGCGGAAGGCTTTTGGCGTTGGGGGCGTTGGCTTCAGCCGGGATAAAATCTCCGCGGTTGATGATGGTGAGGAGCGCGTCTTTCATCAGGAGGTCCGACTGGCCGAGGGTTTCCAAAATCTTTTGCCGGCTGGCCGGAGCCGCCAGCATGGGGGCTACATCCACAAATAACCTGCCGCCTGCCGTACGCATGGGCGCTACGGTAGTTAGCAGGTAAAATGACAAGCCCAGCGGTTTGATGGGATCGGTCATCATTTGCTGATGTCCTACGGAAATATACACGCGGTTACCGTTATCCGGGTTTGGCGGAATGGGGAAAAGCGTGGTGATGGGGCGGCTCTGCAGGATGTAAAACCTGCCGTCGGCGAGGCACCATTCAATATCCTGCGGATCGCCCATTCCCGCCTCAATATTCCTGCCGAGGCGCGCCAGGGTAAGGATTTCCTTGTCGGACAGGGATGGAATATGTTGTTTTTCCGGAGGAAGGGCTAGGATTTCCGTGCCGTTTTCCGGAGCGGCAAATATGCCCTGTTTTTTTATGGCGATCTTTCTGCCGATAATCGCATCTTCATGGCTAACCGTAAAATTGTCCGCATTTACGATTCCCGCAGCCAGGGCTTCTCCCAAGCCAAAACTCGCGTCGATCGACAGGATTTTTCTGTTGGAAGTCATCGGGTCTGCCGTAAACATGATGCCCGCAACGTCGGGGGAAATCATTTGCTGTACGACCACGGCCATCGATACGTTGTGATGCGCAAATCCTTGCTGCATACGGTATATGACGGCCCGCTCCGTGTACAGTGAAGCCCAGCATTTATGCATATGGCGCAGGATTTCAGCGGCGCCGGAAATATTTAGAAACGTATCCTGTTGCCCCGCGAACGAAGCGGAGGGAAGATCTTCGGCGGTAGCGCTTGAGCGAACGGCAAAGGATTGTCCGGTTCCCCAACCTTCCAGCCTGCGGGCGATTGCTTGTTCGATATCCGCGGGGACGGCCACGGCTTCAATTTCCCGGCGGATTTGAGCGCAGGTTTCCCGGATGGCGGAGAGGTCGCCGGTTTGCAATGCACGTAACTGGTCCAGGAGCGGCGGCAATGCAGGGTGTTGGGCGATCGCTTCTTCGTAAACGGCGGTGGTAACGCAGAAACCCTCCGGCACGGTAATTCCTTTCATTCCGGAAAGCACGCCCAGTTGCGCGCCTTTCCCTCCGACAAGCGCGGCGTGCGTAGCGCCGGGTTCATTAAAACCGATGATATGGGCTGGCATGGCTTACTTTTTTCGGTGAGCGATTGCATGGTGGCGTTCATAATATCGATGGCGCCGGCGAAATAACGTTCGATGACTTTCCTTTCCTTGCCCGAAAACGATGCCATCAGTTCTTTTGATTTCGTGCGAAACTCCTTGTACAACGGCACGAAAAGCGCCATGATGTTATCGGATTCAGGCACGATGATAACTTTCCGCCGGTCGTTTTCCGCGTATTCCCTTTTTACCAGCTGCTTCTTTTCGAACCGGTCGATCAGCCCTGTAACTGCTCCTGTGGTGAGGCCCGTGAGTTTGGCGAGGTCGCCCGCCGTCATGGAGCCATTCTCCATGATGAAGCCCAAATATTTGTGATCCGTCCCCGAAAGCCCGGCTTTCCGGGCAATGGCTTCGTGCATCTGGATCGATGTAAAGGCGTAATGCTGGCTCAGTTTCCTGAGATCGCGGAGATCATCTTTGCCCATTATTCTCTTATTTAATAAATATCTTAGTTGCTAAGATAAAGTGATTTTATGAAAGAACAAGCGTGGAAATATATTTGAGGATTATTCGTAAATTGGGAATAGACGAGCTGAAGCATTTCCGGCCCCGCCCCATACGGGAATACCCCGAAAAATTTTGTCCGGCAGCATAGCGCTAAGTACTTATGATTTCTACGTCAACTCCAAAATTTCCATTCATGTTCGCAAAACGATCACTTATGAGCAAATTCAGCATCGCGATGATTCCTGTCGTGATGATGCTGGCTTGTCAAAACCGTTCCGGTTCGAAAGGCGGCCAGGGGTCCGGTAACAATACGCCATCGATAGGCTGCGCCGTTCCGCCGACCCATGATAAAGACTGGTATGCTTCCGCAAAGAAAGCGCCATTCTTCGAAAATATTTCAGGCGTCGATTTTAGAATTTCAACCTCGCAGCCGGAAGCGCAGGCCTATTTCAACCAGGGTTTGATGCTGGCGTATGGATTCAACCATGCCGAAGCGGCGAGGTCGTTTTACGAAGCCATCCGCCTGGATTCCGGTTGTGCCATGGCCTATTGGGGGTTTGCCTACGTGTTGGGGCCGAATTACAACGCGGGCATGGAAGACGATAACTACCTGCGCGCCTGGGATGCGATAACCCAGGCCAGGGGCTTATTGGCAAACTGCACACCAAAGGAAGCCGCACTGATCGAGGCGATGAGCACGCGTTATGTACAAACGCCCCCGGCCGACCGTGCCCCGCTCGATATCGCCTATTCCGCAGCGATGAAGAAAGTATATGATCAATATCCCACCGACCCCGACGTAGGCACACTATACGCCGAATCGATGATGAACCTCCATCCCTGGAATCTCTACGACAAAATCACGAAAGTAGCACGGCCGTGGACGCCTGCCATCGTTAAGGTGCTGGAACGGCTCGTTGTGCAACATCCGAAACACGCCGGCGTGCACCACTTTTACATTCATGCTTTGGAGACCTCCGCTGCGCCCGAGAAAGCCATGCCCAGCGCGCTGTTGCTGGATACATTGGTGAAGGGAGCGGGGCACCTGTTGCATATGCCGTCGCATATTTACATCAACACGGGCGATTATCATCTCGGCTCCCTGTCCAACATCCGGGCGGTGGAGGCCGACAGTCTGTATACGACGATGTGCCATGCGCAAGGGGCTTACCCGCTGGCGTATTATCCGCACAATCATCATTTCTTAACGGCCACGGCAACACTGGAAGGAAATTCAAAATGGGCCTGGGATGCCGCGATGCAACTGCATAAGCACACTTCAGCGGAAGTCATGCGCATGCCTGGCTGGGGAACGTTGCAGCATTACTACACGATTCCGTATTACATCGCCGTGAAACTGGCCATGTGGGACACGATTATGGTGATGCCCTCGCCCGCGGCGGATCTCATTTATCCGCGGGCCATCTGGCATTATGCGCGGGGGATGGCGTACCTGGGAAAGCATAACCTGGGCAACGCCCGGAAGGAAATGGACAGTCTCCGCATCCTGGCGGCGGATACCACCCTGAAAGATTTGACGATCTGGAACATCAACACCACGGCCGATCTCGCGCAGATAGCGGCGAAGGTGCTGGCGGCAGGAATCGCGGTACAGGAAGGGCAGGCCGACGCTTCTGTCAGATTGCTGAAAGAGGCGATCGCCATTGAAGACAACCTGAATTACAATGAGCCGCCGGATTGGTTCTTCTCGGTCCGTCATCATTTGGGAGCGGTATTGCTCAAAGCGGGGAAGGGGAAGGAAGCGGAGGATGTATACCGGCAGGATTTGCGGACCTGGCGTAAGAACGGATGGGCGCTGATCGGCTTGCATCAGGCGCTGGCGATGCAGAACAGGCGTGCAGAAGCGCAGCAGGCGAAAGCGGATTTTGATGAAGCGTGGAAGTATGCGGATATCCAGATCGCCTCATCGTCGGTAATCGCAGACTGACGGAATTGGGATTGTACAGGCAAGTTGGTTTCCGGCTGGCGCCATCGGGACCAGGTGCATCGTAATTGTGTGAAAAGACTTAACTTCTGTTAAAAACCATGCTAACCAACATCCACCCGAAACTGCCGATGCGTGATAAGGCCGTCACGCTGGACTATTATGTAAACAAGCTGGGTTTCAGCCTGGCGGGGAAAGAGGATTATGATTTATACCTGATGTTGCAAAAAGACGGCATTGAAATTCATTTCTTCGCGTTCAAAGGCCTGGATCCTGCTGAGAATTATGGACAGGTGTATATCAGGACGGATGATATCGAGGCACTGCATGCAGCGTTCCTGGCCAATAACGTATCCATCCACCCGAATGGCGGGCTGGAGGTAAAGCCCTGGCGGCAGAAGGAATTCTCTTTACTGGATCCGGATAATAATTTATTGACTTTTGGGCAGGGTGTGTAGGCGGGCTGGCCGCGTCATTGCAATTTAAAAATCAGTTACCCTCCAATACGCTTTTTTCGGTTGAAGCTTTTCATCAAATAGCAGCGGATAGTTTTTCCGTCCTTTCACCGGGAAATTATCCAGCCAGCTGGATCGGTCTGAGACGTTCCAGAACGTGACGCCCGTAATGATGTCGCGGTATTTTCTGAAAGTATCGAAAAGCATGTCGTACTGATGTTCTTGCGACTCTTTTTGTTCTGCCGTGAAATCAGGTTTCTCCGGCATTTTATCGTTGGTGAAAACGGAAACATCCAGTTCGGTAATCTGAATTTTGATCCCGAGGGATGCATATTTTTCGATTGCGGATACAAGCAGCGCCCTGGATGGATCTGATATGGACCAATGGCCCTGCAGGCCAACGGCATGAACCGGCACGTTTTCCTCGCGCAGCTTTTTAAGCAGGCGGTATACTTTGTCTCTTTTTACAGGGTTTTCGGTGTTGTAATCATTGTAGAATAGAATGGCCTTCGGGTCTGCTTCATGCGCGTACCGGAATGCCTGCGCGATAAAGTCCTCCCCGCAGATCTGGTACCATAGGGAGTTGCGTAAAAACTCGCTGTGCCGGTCCGACACGGCTTCATTGACTACGTCCCAGGCATATATCCGGCCTTTGTATCGGCCCACCACATCGTGGATATGTGTGCGCAGCCTGTTTAACAGGGTGTCTTTACTCACCAGTTTACCGGCGGCATCGTAGAACATCCATTTCGGCGCCTGGTTGTGCCAGCAGAGGGTGTGTCCCCTGACCTTTAACCCGTTTTCAGTTGCAAAATGAACGATGGCATCGGCGCCTCTCCAATCATACCGATCTGTTGCAGGGTGAATGGGTTCCATTTTCATCGCGTTTTCTGCGGTGAGGCTATTGAAGTGCTGAAGCAGGAAGATGCGGGTGGCAGAGTCCTGCAAATGGCGGGGCGTGACGGCAACGCCGATTGGGAAATAATCCTGGTAGTGGTCTTTCAGCCCTTTTCCGGTTTGCTGTGCATTTGCTGTAAGAAATGTACTTGAAAGCAGTACGGCAACGAGCAGGTAATTTGATCGCATCATAGGGTATCTAAAATACAAATCCGGGTTGAAAAATTTATGTTGTATTCCTATTAAGGTTACGCCTGTCAAATACGAACGTATTTTACAATCTCAAATACTCAACCGTGAATGGGTATTTGTTGAAACAGGTAAGTACATTAATTTCCGCGGGTTAAAAATTATCGCGGCTTTCGGATCATGGGATGTACAATGGGGGAGCTACCGGATTGGATTTCGCCGATCACCTCGAATCCATGGCGCTGATAAAGAGAAAGGTTCCTGGGATTGGAAGATTCTAGATAAGCGATAGTGCCGTCACGGTCTACCGCTTTCAATGCTTCTGTCATTAGCGCAGACCCTATTCCGGTGCCCTGTTGAACCGGATCTACGCCGATCATCGGGAGGTACCAATGTGGTTCGGTTGGGTGGAATTTCTCCATTTGCTCCATGATGCCCGGCATGTCTGCCTTTACCTGACCGTCGGTATACTCGGTAAATAATCTGGTTAGTGTTGTTTCGTCTGATTTTGTGCCGGGAGGCAGCCAAAGCGCGGCACCGGTAAAGTTTTCGGTAATGTAGGCGGTTCCTTTACCGAATGCGTTTCCGCCGAAGGCTTTTGTGATACCAGGGAAAGCGGCTAAATACTTTGCCGGGTCGGGGAGAGACCACCGGGCCATCGGATCCACACTAAAAGCCAGGGTTAATATATCGATGGTGCGGTGCAGATCTGTCGCTAAAGCTGTTATTACTTTCATAACGATCTTTCTTCGAAAGTAAGGTAAACTTCCGAAAAGTAACCGTAACCGGATGAGCAAGAGTTAACGTGTCAGCGGGAGCAGTGGCTGACTTCAGATCCGTGGATGATCGAATAGATATGCGAAACAGCGGGGTGAATTCAACCTGGAAGATCGGTCATGAGGGTGCGAATGGTATAAAAGCAAAAAGGACAGCCATGAGACTGTCCTTTTTTATTGCTTGTTAAGTCGTACCGCGTACGGGAATCGAACCCGTCATTCCTCCGTGAAAGGGAGGCGTCTTAACCGCTTGACCAACGCGGCATTTCCCGTTTGGGATGGCAAAGGTAGGGGATTCCGACACAATTCCAAAAAAAATGGAAAAAAACAGGACCTCAACCCTTCCGGTGCTGCGCGCCCCATGCTGATATCTCCCGCAACATCGGCTGGGTCGACCGGCCCAGGGCCGTCAATGCGTACTCCACCTTGGGAGGAACCTCCGGATACACCGTCCGCTCCACCAACCCGTCGGCCTCCAGTTCCCGCAACTGCGCTACCAGCATCCGCTCCGAAACACCCGGAATGTCTTTCCGTAATTCACTGTAACGCTTACACCCCTCCGTCAGGCTGAACAGGATAGAAGGCTTCCACCTGCCGCCGATCACCGATAATGCGTGAGACATGCCGCACAACAGGCTCAGGCGGCTCTCATTGATGCTATTTGTTGAATTCGCTTTTCGCATACTTACTAAAATGTTAGTACTTAACAACTACGTTAGTACCCCCAAAGATAAAGTGATCGCGATAATTTTGCGTCATGAAAAATCTACACCAACAAACAGCATTTGTAACCGGCGGCAGCCGGGGAATAGGCGCGGCCATCGTCAGGAGGCTCGCGCATGAAGGCGCCAACGTGGCTTTCACTTACCAATCGTCGAAGGAAAAAGCGGAAGCGCTGGCGGCGGAAGTAAGCGCCCTGGGCGTGAAAGCCCTCGCCATCGCGGCGGACAGCAAAGACCCCCAGGCCGTTCAAGCCGCCGTAAACCAGGCCGTCACCTATTTCGGCCGGCTCGATATCCTGGTCAACAACGCCGGCATCGGCAACATCAAACCCCTGGAAGAATGCTCCCTCGATGACTTCGATGAAACGATGGCTGTCAACGTTCGCGCCGTGTTCGCCGCATCCCGCGCCGCTATCCCGCATATGCACGCCGGCGGGCGCATCGTCAATATCGGTACCTGCCTGGTCGACCGCATCACCTTCGGCGGCTGCGCACTCTATTCCACCAGCAAAGCCGCTATCACCGGGCTCACCAAAGCCCTCGCGCGGGAACTGGGCCCGAAAAAAATAAATGTGAACATCGTACATCCCGGCCCCATCGATACGGATATGAACCCGTCCGACGGCCCCTCGGCGGACTACCAGCGTTCCAACACGGCACTCGATACCTTCGGAAAAACCGAAGACATCGCAGCTATGGTGGCGTTCCTCGCCGGGCCCGAAAGCGGATTCATCACCGGGGCTGGCTTTACGATAGATGGGGGCACCAACATTTAACGGCTTTGATTTCCCTGGGTTAACCGCATCAAAAAACCGCTCTTACGGGAGCGGTTTTTTGAAAGTCTAAGCTCCTCTTGGAGGACGCTATCATTATATCTACACAACTTTCTAGGTTATCGGCAGTGGAGCATACCGTTCTTCCAGTAAAACTCCACATCGTTTTGCGCGTTTATATTATCAACAAATTCGGAGAGCGTTTGGTTGCGGTAAATGCTGCCATTTAGTAATTTTTTTCCGCTTCTTCCGTATCGATGTATAACGTGGTATTGAACCATCGCGCTATGATTTCCCTGAGCTCCCTGGCGGGCAAATCCCTGAACAACTGCTGGCCTGTTGTCCACGAAACGCTATACCCGGATTGCATCCTGGCGGGAGACAACGGCCTGTCTGTAGCCGCGGTGGCCTCCTGGCCTCCATGCAAGGGGATGACGGATCCATATGCCGCCATTTCCATCCATCCATTGACGACATGCGCGGATACGCTTGTGGGCGTATATGCGTTTACGTTGCAGATACCCTCGCTTTCGGAGGTGATGTCCGCCTGGCCGGCGTGAATCACAAAGGCTTTTCCGTTGCCCTTCATGATCCTGAAGTACGCTTCTCCTTCCAGGTACACTTCTCTCGGACCGGAGCCGAATCGGAAGGGAAATTGGATTTTCGAAGCGCTGTTCAAATGAACTTCGGTGCCATCCGGCAATTGCAGCCGGGATTCCTTGCCGGGAGGAACGCTGAGGCTGTTCCAGCCGGAAGCCCCGTGGCGAATGTCTTCCAGGCGCAGCCTGCCGTCGCTGAAAACAAACCCGGTAGACTGAACACGGTATCGTTGCGGGCCACCGTCGCGGAATTCGATCGTTTCCCCATTCGAAAACTGCAGCGTTATTTCCTGGATACCGGTCGGAATAACGGCAGGGTGCGATTCGGGAACGGGATCGCGGGGCCAGATGAGCCATGCGGTGATCACCATACCTGCAGCCAGTCCTGCGCTGATCCACCAGTTCCATACCTTCTGCAGCCTGCGGCGGCGATGCCGTTGCACGACTGCCAGATAATCCGATTCCAGTTGCTCCGTTGGAAATGCGTGCTGCCCGCCAGCACTTCCACTATTCCTTTTTTCATTCCTGATGGCGCGCGCCGCTGCGCTGGTTGCCATGAAATCATCCAATGACTGCTGCTCTTCCGGAGTAATCGTTCCGAACAACTCTTTGTCGAGCAGCAATCGTATGTGATTTTCATTTTCCATCTGAATATATAGATACGTTTTTGAGGTGCGCGGGGTGAATGGGGAAAAGAAAAAACAAGGAATTTTTTTGTTTTGTTAATAAACACAATGTATGGAGCCCAACAGGGCAGCGGAATTGCACGGTTTTGTTAACAGCGGATACTTTCCAACCGCCACAGTGCTATAGTTGTTAATTCACCCTTTCAATTGTTGCCGGCATCTTTATATACATATTGTACAAGCCTGAGAGAACCCCGTTTGCAGCCTTATAAATGATGCTATCATGGACAGACTGAATCAGTTAGTATATGCCCGCCTGATGCCGGCACAGCTATCCGCTTATCCCGCAGATCTTCCTGGCCTTCTTGGTGAAATCCGCGACGCCAAGCTACGCATAACCGCCCGGCTGCTGGAGCTGGACCATCATCCCGATAGCCCCGCTTCCGCCATAGCCGTTCGCCGGTACCAGCTGCAATTCGTAGCCATCGTAGACGTCCTGCATTTCTTTCAACTGCAGGCTGGTCCCAGTCTCCAGGATTTCTACCGCGAAACCGCAGGCCTCGTCATGGAACTGATCATGGCGCTCGAACAATATTTTCCCGAACATCTCGCCAAAGATCTTTTTCTCCCCGGCCCTTACGCCGGGCACATCCTCACCCAGCAAGCCTCCCGCATGCGAGATGCCGAAACCGCCCTGCTCGAAAATCACATCGATCCCGCACTGGTCAGCATCATTTTCCACCCCATGCGCCGCGCCGATGCCATGCCCACGTTCGGTACCGCCAGCTTCTACCGCCGCCTGCTGCGCGACCTCCGGGAACAAGACCATCTCTACTATATGGACCCCGAAGAACGGACGCTCTTCATCCTATTCACCCACAACTTTAACTGCCCCGACCTCCTCCGCCACGCCACCACCGTACTCCGCAACAGAACCACAGCGCTCAAAACCCTCCAGGAAAAAAAGGCCTCCTGTCCTGGTACGAAAAAGAATTACGCCACCTGCCGTCAAACGAGTATGCGTTGTTCCCCGGCAAAGGCTCCATCAAAGACCAACTCCTCCAATGGATCAAAGAAGAAAAACAATTTATGCATAACCTGTATACCACCTGGAACTCATAAATGTTTGCGAATTCACTCCGGTTAACCCCATGCTCCCGCAGGCATGAAAAAATATTCCCCACCTGTGAAAGCGTACCGCATGATTCCGCCAATCCCGTTTCGTGCAGTTGCCATTCGCGATAGCCCGGGACCCGATTCTTTCAGCTTCACTTATTTTACATAGACCCATGACATTGTTAAATCACATCATAACCGTCCATCTTTGTCCACAGGCATCCACCGAAATGAACGAAAAACTACCACAGTGCCTTGAACAATTGCAAACCGAGAAAAACCGCCTCATCGCGTTATTCCTCCGCCTGGCTGACCTCCCCGCCGGTAACCCGCGCCGAACAGCCGCCGTCCGGTACTGGCAGCGGTCTGTCGTCCGCCTGCTGGACGTTCTCCGCGGATACGACGACATCTCCCGCGCGCATAAGGCCATAGCCACCCACTATGAAGAAGCCACGCAACTGATGCTGGAAATCATGACCAGCCTGGAGCAGCATTTCCGTGACGATCTGTCGCCGGAGCTGCTCCTTCCGCAAACCTACGCCCGCGTGGCAAGGTCATTGCTCCTTCCGCGCTTGCTGAAAGCTGACAAGGGGATGTCGCTCGTCGGTATAGAAGCGCCATTCAGGCGCCTCGTGCTCGAACCCGCCTGGAATTTCATGGAACGCCCCGAGGAAAGCATCACTTTTGGCGAGCTTTTCTTCCTCCGCGACCTCATAACGAAATTGCTGATCTTCACCCATCCCGCCCATGCCGGTTCCGGCGATCCGGTCAGAGATATTCACCACCTGCTCGTAAGCCTGAATTTTAATGCAGCGGGATATTTTGTGTATTGTGTGGAAGCGGTGCGCCGCGAGATGTACCGCTATGAGAGCCTCCGCGAAAGAATGAAAGTGCTGGCATGGTGCACCCGCGAATTGAAACGCAGGCAGCCGGATAGCAGGCTGAGGGTGCTGCGCCCCGGCGGTTTCCACATCCGCGACCAGCTACTGGTATGGCTGCAGGAAGAGCGCATTTTCATCCGCCAACTCATGGCGCCCGCGCGGGAAACAGCGGAAGCCGCGTCCTGGTCAACCCGCCTCACTGTGCCGCAGGCCGCCCTCATGGCGAGGGTCTATCTTGAAGAAGGACTGGTTAAAACCGCATCGCTGCAACAGGTTTTTACATCGCTGGCCGATATGCTGCACCTGCGGAAAGCGGATGCGGGTGCGGAAGACAGCTTCCGGGTGAAGTACCAGCACCCCAGCCTGTCCACCGTTACCGCCTGCAAGCAATGGATCGCCAGGGTGCTGGTCCGGCTGAACGATTACGAAACGCAACTGCGTACGGGCGCAGATAACTAACCCCATAAGAAATGGACCGATCACACCACTTCCGCGATCGTGCGCAAGGCATCCGGGAGCTGAGGGGCATCGTAAGCACCGCCCAGGGCTACGCGCACGAATTGATCATTGGTTGTGAGCGAGAACATTTTTCCGTTGCTGATGTCGATGTGGCGGCTGAGCAAAAATGCAGTTACTTTTTCCGGTTCGCGGCAGGGAATCCAGTAATGGAAGCTGTCCGGATGGCTGAGATATTGTTTTCCGCGGAAATAGTTTTCCATCAGCAATCGTCCTGCCGTAGCCGCTTCGCGCTTCTGTTCCGCCAGCTTGCGGAGCCATCCGTTGGCGATGAGATGAATGCCGAAGCGTGTGAAAAGGGTGGATGTTCCGCTGCAGGTCATCTTTACGAAATTCGATGCCCCGGTCATCAGCTGCGCCGGGTGAATCAGGTAGCCCGCCCGCAGCATGGGATTGAAGGGTTTCGACAAGCTGTAGACATGCAACGTGACGTCGGGCGCCAGCTCCAGGAAGGAGGGCGGGGGATCGGCATGGAGGAAGCGGTAGGCGTCGTCCTCGATGATATATGTTTCCGGGAAATTGCGCACCACGTTCACGATCGCCATCCGGCGTTCCAGGCTCATCACGGCGTTGGTGGGGTTGTGGAGCGTGGGTTGCAGGTAGATAAGTTTACAGGAGTTATTTTCAATGCATTCCGCCAAAGACTCCGGCAGCATGCCTTCCGCATCCGATTCCACCACATGATGCCGGTATCCCGCATCTTCCGCGATCATCCGCCATCCGGGAAAAGTAAATGGCTCGATGGCTACGTTTGCCGTATGCGCACGGAAATATTTCGCGATAGTAAAGAGCCCGCTGTTTGCACTGGGCACGGGCGTAACGGCCACCATGGCGGGATCGAACCGGAGATGGCTGCCGAGGGCGGACAGCGAATATTCGTCCAGGGGCGTGTAGGATGGATGCAGCAGGTCGTACTGATCGCGATCATTCAACTGGCTGACATATTCCCGGAAGATATCGGCCTCCGCGGGAACGGAAGGGTAGTTGAGGCTAAGGTTCAGCATGGCAGGCGTATTTAAAGAAGGAAGGTAGTAAATATGTTCGTTCGGAATTGATGATTATCTTTAAAACTTCATTCAATTTCCACAAACGCCATGTTAAGAACGCTCCTTTTCATTACCACTTTTGCCATTACCCTGTGCGCTGCCGCGCAGGAAAGCTGCCCGGTGATCCCCGCGCCGCTGCGCGCCGCTCCGGCCAACCAGCAATTTATCCTGAACGATAAAACAGTGATCGTCGTTTCGAAACCAGCACTGCTCAAAGAGGCTGGCCTGTTGCAACGCGAACTGCTGAAGTATACCGGCATCCGCGTGCAAGTGGCGCCGCCGCAGCTGCACCAGCAATTTAATAACCGCAAAAGCAAAACGCCCATCGCCAATTTCCCGAATCATATCGTCATCGGTACCGGTAATCAGTCCGCCGACGCGTATTCCCTCGATATGAACAACCGCCAGGTGCGCATTGAGGCCGGCGGAGAAGAAGGGCTTGTGCATGGGGTGATGACGTTCATCCAGCTGGCGGGCCTTTCTGCGACCGCACACCACCAGGCGACAATTCCCTGCTGGAAGATACAGGACCAGCCCGCGATGAAATGGCGTGGCTTCATGCTCGACGAGTCCCGCCACTTCTTCGGCAAGCAAACCGTCAAAATGCTGATCGACCAGATGGCATTGTATAAACTCAACCGTTTCCACTGGCACCTGACAGACGCGCCGGGATGGAGGATAGAGATTAAGCAATATCCGCGCCTGTCGCTGGTTGGCGGCATCGGCAATACGACCGATTCCCTCGCGCCCGCGGCTTACTACACCCAGGACGAGATCAGCGAAATCGTGGCCTACGCCGCGGAACGCGCCATCACCGTGATCCCTGAAATCGACATGCCCGGCCATGCCACGGCTGCCAACAGAGCTTATCCGCAGTTCAGCGGCGGCGGCACGGAGAAATACCCTGAATTTACTTTCAACCCCGGCATCGAAGGCACTTATCAATACCTGACCAACATCCTCCGGGAAGTGAACGTATTGTTCCCTTCGCGCATGATCCACGTCGGCGGCGACGAAGTGAGCTTCGGTTCCGCCAGCTGGAATACCGATCCGCATGTGCAAAGCCTCATGAAGCGCGAGCGGCTGAAAACGCTCGTAGACGTGGAGCATTATTTCATCCGCCGCATGGCAGATTCGCTGCAGGCCATCAACAGCAAGGTGTTAGCCTGGGATGAAGTGTCCGCCGCCAATCTGCCCACGAAAGAAACGATCGTTTTCTGGTGGCGGCAGGAAAGGCCGGAACAGCTGCAGATCGCGCTGGATAAAGGTTATGACGTGGTGATGTGCCCGCGCCTGCCTTTGTACCTGGATTTCGTGCAGGACAGTTCGCATACTTCGGGCCGCCGTTGGGGCAAGGAGTTCAATCCGCTCCGCCGCGTGTACGAATTCAAACTGGACGATTATCCCGCCATCAGCGACAAGAACCGCAAACAGATCATCGGCATACAGGCCAACCAGTGGACGGAAGTCATCAAATCCGAAGGGCGCCTGCAATTCATGACCTTCCCGCGCCTGCTGGCGATGGCGGAAGCGGCCTGGACGGCGCCGGAGAAAAAGGACTTTGCCGGATTTGAGAAAAGATTGGCGAAATTCACGCCGCTGCTGCAAGGCAGGGGATTGTATATTATGGAAACGCCGAAGAAAACGCCCGAACCCCTGCGCTAAGGCACAACAGTCTGAACCAAAACAACCTGCAATAATGAGATACGCATTGCTGGCAGGGGCGCTCCTCGCCGCCGCCTGCCAATCCCCGGAAAGCCGGAAGGAAAACACGAACACCGCCGCTGCAAAAGATCTGCACACGCTCTCCAATGCAGACAGCATCCAGATCCGCCACCTCGATCTTGATATCCGTGTCGACTTCGCCACGCACCGGATCGAAGGCGCCGCCGCCTGGCACTTCGCCAATCCTCAATCCCTTTCCGTGCTACGCCTGGATACCGACGGCCTCACGATCGACAGCGTTACCGCCAACGGCCGCATTGTGCCGCATTGGCTGGACTCCGCCGTGGCTTTCCTCGGGAGCAGGCTGAACATCCCCGTGGAAAAAGACGATTCGCTCGTGCGGATCTGGTATAAAACCGCGCCCGGCGCCACCGCCCTGCAATGGCTGGAGCCCGCGCAAACCCTCGGTAAGAAACAACCGTTCCTGTATACGCAGTCGGAGCCGACCTATGCGCGGACGTGGATCCCCGGGCCCGACGGTCCCGGTATCCGTTTCACGTACGCCGCGCGGGTGAGCGTTCCCCAGGGCCTCGTGGCCCTCATGAGCGCCGAAAATCCGCGCCAGGCAAACGACAGCGGGGTGTATCACTTCCGGATGGACCAGCCCGTTCCCGCCTATCTCATGGCCCTCGCGGCCGGTGATGTAGCCTACCGCGCGATTGACGGCCGCACCGGCGTTTACGCGGAGCCCGCCATGCTCGATAAGGCGCATTACGAATTCGCCGAAGTGGGCAAAATGGTGACCACGGCCGAAGGCCTGTACGGTCCCTACCGCTGGGGCGTATACGACGTGCTGGTGCTGCCCCCGGGTTTCCCGCTGGGAGGGATGGAAAATCCGAGGCTGACGTTCGCAACACCCACGATTATAGCGGGCGACCGCTCGCTGGTGTCGCTCATCGCGCATGAGCTGGCGCACAGCTGGAGCGGTAACCTGGTGACCAATGCCACCTGGGAAGACTTCTGGCTGAACGAAGGTTTTACCGTGTATTTCGAGCGCAGGATCATGGAGGCCATGATGGGCGCGGATTATGCGGATATGTTGTGGGAACTGGGGTACCAGGACCTGGAAGAAACCGTGGAAAGCCTGGGCAAAGACAACCGCGACACCTGGCTGAAGCTCGATCTCAAAGGGCGCAACGCGGAAGACGGGCTGACGGACATCGCTTACGAGAAAGGCGCGCATTTCCTGCGCAGGGTCGAAGAAACGGTGGGCCGGGAGAAGATCGATACGTTCCTGTACCGGTATTTCAACGGAAATGCATTCAAAACCATGTCTACCGAACAGTTCCTGGCATATTTCAACGATGAGTTGCTGCAGGGTGATACCTCGCTTGCGGCGAAGATCCGGGTGAAGGAGTGGGTGTATGGCCCGGGGATTCCGGATAATTGTCCGCGCGTACCGCAGGCGCGGTTCGGAAAGGTGGACGCGGAGCGGGAAAAGTTCCTGAAAGGGGAAACGGTTTTGCAGACCACCGGTTGGACTTCCCACGAATGGCTGCACTTCCTCCGCAAGATGCCGAAGCCGTTGCAGCTGGCGCAGATGCAGCAGCTGGACAAGGCATTCAGCTTTACTTCCACCGGCAACAGCGAAGTGGCGAACCAGTGGTTCATCATGGCGGTGGCGGCGGGGTATAAGCCGGCTTTTGCGAATATGGACAAGTTTCTCAGCACTGTTGGCCGCCGCAAATTCCTCACGCCGTTGTACACGGAGATGATGAAATCGCCGGAGAACGCGGCCATGGCCCGTTCCATCTACGGAAAATATCGCGGCAACTATCATCCGCTGGCGCAGGAAACGTTGGACAAGATCATCAGGAAGTAAATTTTACGGATATAACAGGAAAGGGCAGCCACATCGGTTGCCCTTTTTCTTTGGGTAAAAACGCCTCTTTTTGGTATTTTTAAGGTTTGGAACCGGAACTAAACAACTGAAGGAGCTTAATTGTCTGAAGACAGAAATACGGAAAAGGAATGGCTGGACAGGGTAGCCCTGGGAGATCAGGATGCTTTCAGGGAGATATTTCAGCAGCATTACAAGGCGCTCTGCTATTATGCCGGAACGATCGTAGACGACTGGCAGGAGGCGGAAGACCTTATCCAGGAAGTATTTTCCCGACTTTGGGATAAAAGGCCCGAATTCCCCAACGCCGCGGCGCTCCGTTCGTGGCTGTACGTATCCGTCCGCAACGCCTGCCTCAATCATCTCAAATTAAAGGAACGGCAACAATCGCGCGATCGAGACTATGCCTATTTTGCCGGCGATACCCTTTCCGACCTTGGCGCTTTTGACCCGCGGCTCGCTGAAACGGAGATCATCGCCAGCCTCTACCGTGAGATCGACGAGCTCCCCGCCCAATGCCGGCGCATCTTCCGGATGAGCTACCTGGAGGGGAAAAAGAACGAGGAGATTGCCGGGGCGCTGTCCATTTCCTACAACACCGTTCGCACCCAGAAGCTGCGCGCCCTCAAACTGATCCGCGCCGGGCTGCTCAAACGCAACCTCCTGCCCGTATTCTACGCCTGGCTGGCTTTCACCGGCCATTTCCACTGAGGATATTATTGTATGTTCTTCCACCATTGTGCAAATTTTTGGGAGTGATCGTTCAGCCGGACGGTTTCGCCGATCATGGGCGTTGCCAGCCGGTAAGACTTGTTTTCGGAATATATGGAGATCTTTTCCAGGGGCTCGTACCAGGGGTGCTGGGCGAGGGTGAATTTGGAGTGATGGACCGTCAGCAGGTTGCGTGCATGCAGTTCTTCCGTGGCTTTAGCTACTTCTTCCGGCAGTTCGTGCACAGAGCGCCACGCTTCGTTGTACTGGCCGCATTCCATGATGGCCCAGTCGGGCGCGCCGTATTGTTGAAAGATCTTTTTGAAACGCGCATCGTATCCGCCGTCGCCGCTGTAATACACGCTCATATGCGGGGCGCGGAGGAAGAAGCTGAGCCAGAGGCTTTGCCCCCGCGTGAATCCCCGCCCGGAATCGTGGTGGGCGGAGGCGGTGAAGAGCGTGAAGCCGGGCTGGATTTCCAGCTGCTGGTCCCAGTCTTTTTCAATAATCTGTTCCGGTTTGTAACCCCAGCGCTCGTAATGCGCGCCTGCCCCGAGGCCGCAAACCACGTGTTTCACTTTGTCTTTCAGCGCCACGGCCGTTTCATAATCGAGGTGGTCATAATGGTCGTGGGAAAGGAGCATGTAGTCGATCCCGGGAAGGTCGGCGGCGGTGTAGATATCGGTGCCTTTGTATGCGCGGACGCCGCCAGGCAGTGGCGAGGCTTTGCCGCTGAAGACCGGATCGGCCAGGAAGCGGACGCCGCCGAGCTGGAGAAAGAAGGAAGAATGCCCGAACCAGACGATCATATCGCTGTCGCGCGGGGCGGCGAGGAGATCGGTTTTAATGGAAGGTAGCGGGTTGATGGGCTCGCGGTCGGGGAAATTGCGGAACAGGGTTTTATAGATTTCCCCGGTCATGGAGTATCCTTTGGTGATCACGGGCATTTCCACCAGGTTCCGGAAGCGCCCGTCTTTAAAGTGCGGTGAGCTTTGGATAACGGCGAGGCGGGCGCCTTCGGGGAGCGCGCCGAACTGGGGGCGTTTCATATAGCAGTAAGTGGCGATGCCCAGGAGGGCTACTAATACAATCAACACTATCATCATGCATTTCAATATTTTATATAATCTTCTCATGGGGAGTTGTGGATGGCCGCAATAGAACGGTTGTTTTAGAGGACGAATAACATCCAGATATATTTTGCAGCGGTCAGGAAAATAGATAAGCCGGTAGGAAGGAAGGGCAACCGCTGGTTTATAGCACGCAGCTGAGTTAGTATCACCAGTTTCAGGATATAGGTACGATACATGACAACCATCTATGTCCCACCTCTTATATAGGGTGGGACATAGATGGCTTACAGGTGGCTTAAAGGTAGCTTAGAGGTGGCTCATCTGACAGTTAAGTGACGATTATCCTGCCGGCAGGATGGTTGCAGCCCGGGACGTAACGGAAAGATGGCCTGATAAGGCGGTTTACGCCGGTTGCCGGGAATGTGGCATTACACATTGTTGTTTGGGAACGGTTTGTATCCTGTTGATAAGGATTTTATACCCGTTAATTCCGCAGACTGAAGAATTTTCAAAAAAAACCTGAAAATCTTGTCATCGAAATAACAAACCTGTTGTTTCTATAGTAATCCATATAAAATAATTGATGTTGGACCCACAACTGATACAACGAGCCGCCGAATTGATCCTGAAGGAGCTTCGGGGCGAACTGAACGAGCCCGAGGCCCGGGAGCTGCAGGAATGGCTGGCCGCCGATCCGCAGCACCAGGACTTTTATAACCGCATGACCGACGCTCCGGGCCTGCAATCCCGGCTGGCGAAGTTCGGGGCTGCGGACGAAGAAGCGGCCTGGCAACGGTTCGCTGAAAAACATTTTCCCGCCCCGGTGGTAGCAGGTGAGGAGAAAGTGAAGCGCATGCCTTACCGCTGGTGGGCCGCCGCTGCCATAACCGTGGCCGCTGCGGCGGGGCTCTGGCTCTGGAAGCCGGGGCGGGAACCCCAAAAGCCCGTTGCCGCCGTGCAGCAAACGATCCTGCCCGCTACCAGCAAAGCGGTGCTCACCCTGGCAGATGGCACCACCATCCCGTTGGACAGCGCCGGCAACCAAACCTTCGCGCAGCAGGGCGCCACGGCATCCCAGCAAGGCGGATCGCTGGTGTACCTGCCGGGCAGCCAGGCAGGCGAACTGCAATACAATACCCTCCGCACACCGAGGGGCGGACAGTTCCGCATCTCGCTGGCCGACGGGTCGCAGGTATGGCTGAATGCGGGATCGTCCCTGCGCTTTCCGCTGGCTTTCGGGCCGGGTGAACGGAAAGTGGAACTGACAGGCGAGGCGTATTTCGATATTCAACCGGATGCGGCGAAACCTTTCCGGGTAGCCGTGGACGGGAAGGCGGAAGTGACCGTGCTGGGCACGGAATTTAACATCAACGCCTACACCGACGAGCCGGCTATCCGCGCCACCCTGGTAAGCGGGTCAGTTGCGGTAACGGCAGGAGGGGAAACCAGGCAGCTCCAGCCGGGGCAGCAGGCGGCCATTGCAGGCGGGGCCCCGGTAGTGGAAACGCAACCGGATATGGAGGAAGCCCTGGCCTGGAGGAACGAAGTTTTCTACTTCCGGAACGCCGGCGTACTCACCGTGATGCGGCAATTGCAGCGCTGGTACGATGTGGAAGTGGAATTCAGGGGAAAGTACCCGACCGCCGGTTTGACGGTGAGATTCAGCGAAACCTGCCCTTGCAGGATGTGTTGGATGGACTGCGGGTATCGGGGATGACGTTTACCATAGAAGGATCGAAAATCATCATACAACCATTATAAAAAAAACAGAAACCGGAGGTGATTGGACCCACCCCCGGCGAATGTCAGGCATTTTAGCAAGGAATCGTATTACTATTAACCAGACAATGCAAATCTATGCAATTGACCGATCATGCCCGCCCCTGTTTTTTGAAGGGGCCGCGCTCAACCAAACTCAGACGTATCATGAGATTGACAGCATTTCTTATCCTGGCGGCCTGCCTGAACGCGTCGGCCTCCACCTATGCCCAGAATGTTTCCGTCAAACTGCGGAACGCTTCGCTGGAAGAAGTGTTCAGCGCCGTAAAGCGGCAAACGGGTTACCTGTTTTTTTATGACAGGGAGCTGTTGCGCAATGCAGGCAAGGTAACCATCCAGGCCAGCAACCAACCGTTGGAATCTTTCCTGCTGGAGGTTTTTAAGAACCAGCCGCTGGATTATTCCGTGAAAGACAAAACGATTTTCATTAAACCGAAAACTCAGACTGTTACCGCTCCTTCCGCCAAAGAAGCCAGACAGGAAGTTACGGGCACCGTTACCGGAACCGACGGCGCCCCGCTGCCCGGGGTTACCATCCGCATCAAGGGCTCCCAGATCGGGACTGCCACGGACGTAGACGGTAAGTTCAAACTGAACGCCGAACCGGGTGATGTGCTGGTGATCAGTTACATCGGGTACGAAGCGCAGGAAGTGACTGTAGGATCGGGCGCGCTCAGCATCCGCCTCAAACCGAATATCAGCGCGCTCGACGAAGCGGTGGTGATCGGTTACGGCTCCGCCGTGCGCAAGAGCCTCACCGGCTCCGTTTCTTCCGTGAGAAGCAAAGACCTCTCCACCAGTCCCGTAACCGACCCCCTCGCCGCCATGCAGGGGCGCGTTCCCGGATTGTTCATTTCTTCCAACAGCGGCCTGCCCGGCACCACGTTCAACGTAACCCTCCGCGGCCAGAACTCGCTGCTGCAGGCCAACGGTCCGCTCTACGTGATCGACGGGGTGCCCTACCTGGATGCGCCGATGAACACATCGATCCCGGTAGCTGGTGGTAACCAAAGCCCGCTCGCGGCCATCAATCCCGCTGACATCGAAAGGATCGACGTGCTGAAGGACGCGGATGCGACGGCGATTTATGGTTCCCGCGCGGCTAATGGCGTGGTGATGATCACTACGAAAAAAGGCAAATCAGGGAAGCTGAAAGTTAACGCCAATGTGTATAGCGGCGGCAGCAAAGTGGTGAGCCGTATGCCAATGCTCAATACATCCGAATTCCTCGCCATGCGCAAGGAAGCCTTTGCCAATGACAATATTACACCGAGCGAGACGAACGCGCCCGATATCGTGGAATGGGACCAAAACGCTGATAACGACTGGCAGAAGCGCCTGATCGGCAATACAGCTCAGCAAACGGAGGCGCAACTTTCCATTTCCGGCGGCAATGCGCAAACGCGCTATATGGCCAGCGGCACCTGGAGGAAAGAAGGGACCGTGCTGCCAAACGATCTCGCATACAACCGAGGTACGGGCCGCTTCAGCCTCGACCACAACAGCAAGAACAACCGATTCGGTTTCCGGGCATCGGCCAGCTACAGCGGGGAAAAAAACAATTCCCTGTCCAGCGATATGTCGTATGTGTACAACCTGGCGCCGAACTATCCCGAATTCGACGGCAGCGGGAATTACTATTGGTTCGGTAACGATCAAAATCCCATCGCTCCCCTGGGGCGTGGTTACGAATCCAAAACAGGCAACCTGCTTACGAACGGCGAAATCCGATATACGATCCTCGACGGTTTAACCGCGAAGGTGACAGGCGGTTATACCCGGAATACGATGGAGCAGGAATCGCTTGTCCCCAATAAAACCCTCAACCCTACCACATCAACGGGCAGTTCCGCCAGCTTTGGTGAAATGAAGGCGCACTCCTGGGTGGTGGAGCCGCAGATCGAATACAAGCGTACGATCGCGAAGGGCGAGCTGTCCGTAATGGCGGGCGCCAGCTGGCAGGAGAACGTGCGCGACGGTAAACGAACCGACGCCAGCAAGTTCTCGAGCGACGAATTCCTGCATATCCCGGATTCCGCAACCGTTCGCAATACCAACCTCACTTATTATATGTACCGCTACAATTCCGTATTCGGCCGCGTTAACTATAACTGGGATGGCAAGTATATTGTGAATGCCAGTTTCCGTCGTGACGGTTCCACGCGCTTCGGTCCGGATAGCCGCTGGGGCAACTTCGGCGCCGTAGGTGCAGCCTGGGTATTCTCCGAAGAGAACGGGATGAAACAATTCACCTGGCTCACCCATGGTAAGCTCCGCGGCAGCTACGGATCTGTGGGCAGCGACAACATCGGTTATTATGATTACCTCGCCAGCTGGGCTTCTTCGAACAGCGCGTATGTGTACGACGGCAGCAACGGACTCGTTCCCGCGCGTATCGCCAACTCGCTGTACCGCTGGGAAGAAACCAGGAAATCTGAACTGGGGCTGGAGCTGGGTTTCCTCCAAAACCGCATCCTCTTCAACGCCGGCTATTACCATAGCCTGACCGATAACCAACTGATCGACCTGGCGCTTACGCCCCAGGTAGGTTTCTCCGATCTGCGCGACAACTTCGACGCCGTTGTGCAGAACTCCGGTTGGGAATTTGACGTGACGACTGTGAATATGCAGCGCGATCACTTCAACTGGAGCACTTCCTTTAACATCACCATTCCGAAGAACAAGCTGAAGAAGTTCGACAATATTGAAAGCTCCGTATATCGCGACACGTACGTAGTCGGCGAACCGCTGACCATCGAGAAAGGATACCAGTTCCTGTATGTAGGCGCCCACGACGGCGTTCCCGTATTCTGGACGAAAGACGGTTCCGGCGGGCGGCCCACGCAATACACCGATTACGTGATCCTCGGCAACAACATGGCAGAAATGTACGGCGGCCTGCAAAACTCGCTGCGGTACAAAAAACTCGAACTGGACTTTTTATTCCAGTTCGTAAAGCAGGAAGGGAAGGAATATAACTACGGTCCGCAGGCCAATGCTTACGGTACCCGCTTCAACCAGGGCCGCGAAGCGCTGGACAGGTGGCAGAAACCCGGCGATGTTACGGATATCCCCAAAGCGACTACCAATCCTGCCAATACGTTGTTTGACGTATACCGGGCTTCGACTGCAGTTTGGGGTGACGCCAGCTTCATCCGCCTGAAGAACGTATCGCTGCGTTACGACCTTTCGGAATATGCGCGGAGAATAAAACTGAGCCGCCTGGCCGTATATGCCAATGCGCAGAACCTGCTGACGTTTACAAACTATAAAGGCATGGACCCAGAAACACAGGGTATCCGCCTACCGCCAGTGAAGACGATCACCGCCGGTATTCAGCTGAGTTTATAACCATTTCAAAAGCTACAAGATGAAACGATTTTCGCTTCTTATCATATTCGCCGCGACATTCACCATGTCGTGCAACAAATTCCTGGATACGCCAACACCCAAAACGGAAGTGGTGGACGAGCTGGTATTCAATAACGACAAGAATGCAACCGCGGCCGTAACCGGGTTGTATATCTCCATGAACAGCCTCAACTATCAGTGGGCGAACGTCATGATGAATTTCGTGGCAGGGATTCATGCCGACGAAGTGTATTACGTGAGCCCCTACGAGGATTACGACGTATTCCGCCAGGCCCGGCTTTTGCCAAACAGCACTTATGTTGAGCGTTTCTGGAATTCCATTTACGGATATATCTACACTACCAACGCATGTGTGGAGGGACTGACCACGTCTACCGGGGTAACGCCAGCACTGAAAGATCAGCTGTTGGGAGAAGCGTATTTCATGCGTGCATTTTTCTACTTCTACCTGGTGAATATGTATGGAGATGTACCCCTGGTGCTTACAACGGATTATCGCGTTTCGCAAAAACTGGGGCGTGAGAAAACGGAAGTGGTCTACAATCAGGTGATACAGGATCTGAAAACAGCCAAGCAGTTGCTGGGTGATAATTATCTCAACGGAAACCGGGTGCGCCCCAATAAAACAGCCGCCTCCGCATTGCTGGCCAGGGTGTATCTCTACCGTCACGAATGGGCGCTGGCCGAAACGGAAGCCAACAATGTGATTACGAACGGGAATTACGAGCTGATCAAAAATCTCAACAGCGTGTTCCTCGCCAACAGCCGCGAAGCCATCTTCCAGCTGCAATCCGTAAACGTAGCAGGTGGCCGCAATACCTGGGAGGCCAATGTGGGTGTTCCTGCCGGTGCTACCGGCGGTCCGCTCTTTCGACTGGATACTATAAACCTGATCCCGAAATTCGAGGCGGGTGATGACCGTCTTACCAATTGGACAGGCACCCGCCTAGTAGGATCCGCGACGATATTTTGGGCCGCCAAATACAAAGTCCGCAATGCTACCCCGGCGCAGGAACATACCATGCTCCTGCGCGTAGGCGAACAATTCCTCATCCGTGCGGAAGCGCGCATCCGGCAGAACAAACTCACGGATGGCCGCAGCGACCTCGACTCCATCCGGCTTCGCGCCAACCTGCCCGTTCTTTCAACAGCCCTGAACCAGGACCAACTGTTGCTGGCGGTAGAGCAGGAACGCAAGTTTGAACTGTTCGCTGAATGGGGCCACCGTTGGTTCGACCTCAAGCGTACCCATCGCTCCACCGCCGTATTGGGCCCCATCAAAGGCGCCAACTGGCAGGCGACCGATACGCTGTACCCGATCCCTTCCTATGCGAGAAGTACCAACATCAACCTGTCACAGAATGAAGGCTATAAATAATCTTTCGGTTGTAATCCTCCTCCTCATAATTACCGGTTTCACCGCGCGCTCGCAGGAGCGTGTGGTGATTTCGCCGGTAAAGCCTGAGGCGGGGCAAACGGTGACCGTTACGCTGGACCCCTCCGTTCCCGGAGGCCCGATCCCCGCCAACGCTTCCGCCGTTACCCTGAAGTTCGTCACCTCCAACTTCTACGACCTGCCCATCCAATTGCCGATGCAGCGGGAAGGAGGGAAGTGGGTCACCCGTTTCGAGCTGGCGCCTTACGCGGCGTTCGCAACTTTTTCGCTCGTGAGCGGGAATGTAACGGAACGGCCGGCTGCCGGCAAGCTGTTCGAGGTGATGGTTTTTAAGAACGGGAAACCCGTGCGCGGCGCACTGTTCTTCCGCGGCGGCAGCCTCGCCGCTCAGATGGGGAAAGCGCCTGGCATGAGGGCCGCACAGGCGGCGCTGTACGAACAGGAGCTGGCGGCATTCCCGGATCATTACGAATCCCAATTGTCGTTGCTGTTGTATAAGGAATCCCTGGCGAAAACGGATGCAGAGAAGAAGGCTTTCCGGCAGCAGGCTTACGATGTGATTGCGGCGAAGTGGATGTCGGCCCCTTCCGACCGGGGGAATATCAACAAGGTGACGATGGGGTACCTCATGATAGGGGAGCCCTCCCGCCTGGATTCGATCCGGAAGGTAGTGATGGACAAGTATCCGGAATCCGGACTGGGGCGTGATCTCCGGGCGGATTTCATCGGCCGGGAAAAAGATACGGCTTTGCGCATCCGGCAGCTGGAAGCGGCGTTGCAGGCCGAAACCGCGGCCAATACCGCAGACTTCTCATCTTACCACGACCAGCTGTTCGAGCTGTACGCCGTGAGAAAAGATGCGGAGAAAACGGCATACCACGCAGGGAAGGTGCAGCACGATACCACGAGCCCTTATCTGCCGCGCTTCTACAAAAGCATGGCGCAGACGCTGATCGATAACAATGTGGCTTTGCCGCTTGCCCGTAAATATACGGCAATGGCATTGGCCCGCGCCGATAAATGGCCCGCCGGGCTTATCCGGTATTTCCCGGAAACGGGGCATATCATTCCCAAAGTAGATGACAGCACCCGCCGGGCCGTGAACGCCCAGGCGCGGGGGAACCTGCTTTCCATGACCGGGCTGATCGATATGCTGGAAGGGAAAGACCAGGAAGCAGCAGCGCAGATGCAACAGGCGCTTGCGGCATCCCATGATCACGAAACCCTCGAAAACGTAAGCCGCTTCTACCGCGAAACCGGCCGGGATAAAGAACTGGCCGCGGTGAACGCGCTTCGCCTGGAAGAGCTGAAAGCATCTATCGCTAAACAGATGATCGACCGCCCCGCGCCGGACCTGAGTGCTTTCACCGACCTGAAAGGGAAACCGGTGGATGTCAAAAAGCTGCGCGGAAAAGTTGTGTTCATCGATTTCTGGGCCACCTGGTGCGTTCCCTGCATGCAGGAAATGCCCTATATCCAGCAACTGTACGACGAGTTCAAAAGCAATCCCGACGTGGTGTTCATGATCGTCAACAGCGGTGCGAAAAACACCCTGCAGGACGCGCAGAACTGGAAAGGGAACAAAACGTATTCCTTCCCCGTGTATTACAATACCGACGCCAATGTGGGCGAAAAATTCGGTTTCAACATCATTCCCGCCACTTATGTCATCGACAAAAAGGGCCGGGTACGATTTGCTAATATAGGATTCGAAGGACCGGAGGTGGAATCCCGCCTTCGCGTTCAACTACAGATGGCATTAACACCTTGATACGGAAATCATGCTAATGAAATGAACTACCCCGGCTCCTTTGGGCCGGGGTTTTTTGTATCTTTCCCGTTATGCGCTACATATGGTATTTCTGTTATCTCGCCTGGTACTGGGGCATCGAAATGGCCTGGTTCGTGATCCGCCGCGAAATCGCCGGGGAGCGGAAATACGGAATTCGCACCATTGGCACCCATTACCTAGGGGACGCCATTTCTACAGACGCCAAAGCTATGGCCACGCAATACGAACCCGTGAATTATTACTCGGCGGAATGGCTCATGGATCATGTTACGGAAGCGGAAAAACAAACGGCTTTTCTGGATGTGGGCAGCGGCAAAGGCAGGATGCTCGCCATTGCGGAGGCTTACGGGTTCAGGGAAATTGTGGGGGTGGAATTATCCCCCGAACTATGCGCCTCCGTAAAACCGGGTAAATACGAAGTGCTTTGCGCCGATGCGCGGAAGATGTCCATCCCCGACCAAACGGGCGTCATCTTCCTGTTCAATCCTTTCAACGAACCTGCTATGCAGGATTTTGTGGAAAGGGTGAAAGAAAGCAGGGCGCGCCGCCCGAGAAGCATTAAAGTGCTGTATGCGAACCCGCAGCATAAAGATGTTTGGCTGAAAGCCGGCTGGAAAGAAACGGATAGTTTCGAGAAGCTGCGATACCTGCGGGGCTCGGTGCTGGAAAATTAGGAGCGGTCAGCGGTATTGCGGATCAAGCTGCGCGCGGTATGCCGGGTGGCGCCGGATGAAACCTGCTATAAAAGGGCAATACACCATCACCAGCTTTTTTTGGGACGCGGCCAGCCGGAAAGCTTCCTTCGCCAATGCGGTGGCCACGCCCTTGCCTTCCATCGCCGCCGGAACGGTGGTATGCATGAAAGCAATGTCTTTTTTATAATAACGATAGGTGAGCGTCGCCACTTCTCCATCGAGCCATACTTCCAGCTGCAGGTTGGCTTCGTTGTTGATGACGGTATGTTGCGCAGGTTCCATGTTTTTAAAGATGGGTGACGGAAGGGTCTACGATGCGCTTCCATTCGGGATGGCGTTTCAGGTAGGCGGCCACCAAAGGGCACAGGGGTACGAGGGTGTAGTGATTTTCTTCCAGGTAAGCCAGCGTTTTTTCGATCAGCGCCGTGGCCACGCCTTTGCCTTCCAGTTCGGCAGGCGCCTCGGTATGGATGAGCCATATCTTGCTGCCGCTTTCTTTGTACACGATGATGGCCGTATGCCCTTCCACCGTTAGCTCAAACTGGTGGTCCGTTTCATTCTTCACCAAAGGAAGACCGATATATTCTTCTTTCATGCCGTTAATTTACTGATTATAACAACACGGCCCGCAATGGCGGTGAATGGCAAGGGATATCGACAAATGTTTATATTTACCGGAATAATCCCAAAGTCCTATGCTGACACTCATTTTTGTGATGTTGATCGTGATCCTGGTGACGATATGGTCGAACCAGGGTAAAGTTGCTTCGAAACTGAAGGCGATTACGCTGCAGCTGGAACAATTGCGGCAGGTGATGGAAGAAAGGGAAACGCCCCCGGCCCCGCAAGCCCAGTCATCCCCGAAGATCTCCCCGGATATCGGGATTTCATACGAGGTTCCCCCGCAACCAACGCCGGAACCCGTCCCGCCATTACCGGAACCGGTCTTCATTTCGCAGGAGCCGGCCTCCGCGCCGGAGCCGAAAGCCGCCATGCAGGAAGCCTTCCGGGCAGCCGAAGCGCAACAGGAAGAAAAATACATCCCGGCCGGACCGCAGCCTTCCTTCCTGGAAAAGTTCATGGAGAAAAACCCCGACCTCGAAAAATTCATCGGCGAAAACCTGTTCAATAAAATCGGTATCGCCATCCTCGTGATCGGTATCGGGTTTTTCCTCAAATTCGCGATCGATAAAAACTGGATCAACGAAATCGGCCGGACGTTCATCGGCCTCCTTTGCGGCGGGGCGCTCATCGCCCTGGCGCACCGCATGCGCAAATCCTTCGCGGCCTTCAGTTCGGTACTGGTTGGCGGCGGCGTGGCGGTGTTGTATTTTACGGTGTCTATCGCATTCCATCAATACCACCTGATCGGGCAAACGGTGGCATTCTTGCTGGCGGTGCTTATCACGGCTTTCACGGTTTTTCTTGCCGTCAGCTACGACCGGCGTGAACTGGCCGTGCTGGCGATTCTTGGTGGCTTCGGCGCGCCGTTTATGGTCACCACGGGCCAGGGCAACCTGCCGGTTTTCTTCTCCTGGGTCCTGATCCTGAACACCGGCATGCTCGTTTTGGCGTATTTCAAAAAATGGAATATCGTAAACATCATCTGCTACGGCATCACTTTAATGATTTTTACCGGTAGCATATGGATCGGCGCGATGAAAGACGAAGACGTCCGGTTAGGTGATTTGTCTACTGTATTGATTTTCGCCATGCTGCACTACATTGTTTTCTTCCTCATGAATGTCATTAATAACGTCCGCAATGGCATGCGATTCGGCGGACTGGAAATCGGTATTCTTATCAGCAATACCTTTTTCTTCTACGGACTGGGCATGTTCCTGCTGGCCAGACTCGGGTGGAATGAGTGGCAGGGATTGTTCACCGCGCTGATGGCGGTGTTCAACTGCGTGTTTGCATGGTTCCTGTTCCGCAACAGCCGCGCCGATCGCACGCTGGTATATCTCCTGATCGGGCTGGTGCTCACTTTCATGAGCCTGGCGGCCCCCGTGCAGCTCGAAGGAAATTACATCACGCTGTTCTGGGCAGCGGAAGCCGCGCTGATTTTCTGGTTGCATGGAAAGTCGGGGATCGTGCAATTTAAATACGCTTCCATGGCCGTGTTGGTCCTGATGCTGATCAGCCTGGGGATGGATTGGGCACAATTATATACCGCAGGTGGCCTCCGGCCTGTTATCAATAAAGCCTTCATAACGGGGATCGTTGCGGTGGCGGCGGTGTACCTGTTATTGCGGCAGGTGCGCCACCAGCCAACGGAATCACCGTTTTTCCCGGGCGTTTCTTCCGGGATGATGGTGCGCTGCCTGCAGGTCGTGTTCGTGTTGGTGTTGTATGGTGTGGTGATGCTGGAGATCGTTGAACAGGTACATACATCCCGTCCATCGTTGACGCCGGTGGCTACGGGAATATTCAATTTCGCGTACCTGGCAGCACTGATGGCGGTGGCCAACCGCCGGCAAGACAAAGGCGCGGGCGTATTGTCTGTGTTGGCTTTCCTGTCTGCCATCGCTTACCTGGTATATTATAATACAGCCGTGGTGAAAGTGCGGGAGCTGGTATTATCGGGAGATATGCCGCTGTGGGGCTTCCTGTTGCATTACGTGCAGATCGGTTTGCTGGTTTGGCTGATGATGGAATTCCGGAAAACGGTTTTAGCATTGAAGCAGGATGCCCTCCATATCCTGATAAACTGGTTCCTGCCGTTCATGATGTTGTTTGTGCTCAGCGCGGAGCTGTCGCACATTGCCGTGATGGTACGCGCGCCGGTGGCGGCGGAGGAAACATTGAGCACCGTTCACCGGACGGGATATGCGTTGTTGTGGGGCGTGTTTGCTTTTGCGCTGATGTTTGCCGGTTTGCGGGGCAAATCCCGCGACCTGCGGATCGTGGCCATCGCGGTATTCGCCGTTACCTTGCTGAAATTGTTCCTGTTCGATTTGTCGGGATTGGGTGAAGGCGGGAAGATTGCGGCGTTTATTTCGCTGGGTATATTATTATTGCTGATATCTTTCATGTATCAACGGTTAAAGAAAATTATTCTCACGGATGATCAACCTGGGCAAAACGAAGAAAGACTGCCTGATTAGCATCGGCATGTTACTGGGCGTGATGGGCGCCTCCGCACAGGAGCGCCCCGCGTTTGGATGGGAAGCGCTATTGCCGGAGGTGAAGTCCGCCGGTTTCTACCGCATCCCCGTCACACCCGCGCTGAGCGCCAAAGCCTGGCGCAACGGGGAATGGGATATCCGGATTTTCCGCGACTCCGCGGAGGTCCCTTATCTCATCGAACGCAGGTACGAATGGCTGTCGGAGGGCGACTTCCTGGCCTACGCCACCCCTGAGCTGGTATCCGTTCCCGGAAAGAAAACGGTGATCGTATTCGAGCCGAAGCCGCAGCAGTCCATCCGGGAATTCGGGCTGCGGTACGCCAATACTGCCGTTAGGAAGAACGTGGTGCTCACGGGAAGCAATGATATGCGGCAATGGTACGCGCTGCGCCCGCCCTTTCAATTGGACCCCTCGGCGGCGGTGCCCGTGCAGGGAAAAGATACCATCATAGAAGAAACGATTACATTGCCCTTATCCGGTTTCCGGTATTTCCGGATGGTGATCGACGATAGCGCCAGCGCGCCGATACATTTCAATTGCGTCGGTTTCCGCAAAAATGCCGACCGCCGGGAAGTTGTCCGCCGGATCGCCGGGGTGCCGATGCAGTTGCTGAAAGGGAAAGACCGCCGCACCGACCGTTTCCTTATCGCGCTCCCGGCCGCTTATCCGCTGCGGGAGCTGCGCCTGCAGTTCCGCGAGCCGGCCATGTTCCGGCGGGAGGCTGTATTGTATGCGTTGGAAGACGGCCGGGAAAGGCAGCTGGCGTTTGGCAGCGTGCGTTCCGAAGATACAGTCAACCGGTTTTCGCTGGAGGGAACGGCGGCGTACGACAGCCTGGTTTTGCAGGTCGAAAACGGAGATAATCCGCCGCTGGTATCGGGAGAGGCAGGTTTGTGGCAGGAAGAATGGGAGATGATCGCGCAGCTGGCCCCGGGCCGTTACGCCTTGCGCGGCGGGGCTTCCGGGCAACGGGCGCCTGTATACGACGCGGCGTATTTCGCGGCGAACTATCGGCGGCAGGCGGGAGCGGTGTTAGCGCCGGGAGAACCGGTGGCGTTGCGGAAAGAAGATGCGGTTGCTGAAAGCAAGGACTTCTTTACTTCCAGGTGGTGGGTGTGGATGGGAATTGTGTTGGTCGTGGGCCTCCTGGGGTTTGTGGTGCGGAGTATGGTGCGGGAAATGAAGAAGAAAGGCTGATTTCAAAGTATATAAATGCCCTCCGGTGATGGATAGCGCCATAGCCGGAGGGTTTTTTATGCATGGATGTAATGCCGTTTTTCGTCAACTATGTTTACTGGATAATAGCATAATTGTATACATTAATTCAGCCGCTTTGTTTAATCCAATTGAAATACAATATATTACAACCCCGGAAATATTTTTTTGAAGAAAAAGCTGCAAAGGGCATTATGTTTACATAAAAGCTATATATTTGTTTACATAGTTATTCAACCAAAAAGAAAGCAAATTCCACCAGGAGGCGTCAGGGGAGACAGCGTACGCATCTATTCAGAAATTTTTCAGCGATTGTTATAAATGCTGGCCTTTCGGGCCAGACGGACACGTTTTTCCGCACCGGCCAAATGGAGGATTTGCACGAAATATGCCTATGGCATCATTAGACATGAGACAGCCGCTACATATTTCTCCGTATGTATGCAGGGTTATTTTCAAAGGAGCACAACGGTAATTATTCTATTATTTAATCTTCTATTTCACTGAAGTATGGATCGTACAATTCATATCGGGAAAAATGCACGTCTGGCCACTGTCCGCAAATCGGCAGCCGTAAAAGCTGCCGCCCTTTGCCTGGCGGTGATGAGCGCCGGTATTTTACCGGCCACTGCCTACGCATGGCCTGTTGAGGTATCCGCCTCACGTTTTGCTGCCATCAATGTGACCGGTAACGTTACCGACGACGAAGGCGCCCCCATGCCGGGCGTGGTAGTGGCCATTACAGGCACCAGCAAAGCCGTGATCACGGACGGGAATGGTTTTTATTCCATCAAAGACGTTCCGGAAGGAGCATCCCTTACCTTTAAAATGGTTGGCTACGTTACCCGGCAGGTACCCGCCAACCAATCCGTTATCAATATCAAACTCGAAAAAGACGTGCGTACCCTCGGCGAAGTGGTGATCACCGACGGTTACCGCAACTTCACGCCGGCGACGTCCACCGGTTCCATCAACACGGTAAGCGGCATCACGTTAGAGAATAAACCTTTCGCCAACTTCGCGCAATCGCTGCAGGGCCAGGTGGCGGGCCTTACGGCTCCCGTAACCAGCGGCCAGCCCGGCGCTAACATCGACATCCGCATCCGCGGCGCCAGCTCCCTGCAACTCAATAACAACCCGCTGATTGTTATTGACGGGATGATCGTTAACACCGGCCAGCTTTCACCTTATTCTACCACATCCAACGCCCTCGCCGGCCTCAACCAGAACGATATCGAACGGATCGACGTGCTGAAAGACGCGGCGGCTACCGCGGTGTATGGTTCCAGGGGCGCAGCGGGCGTTATCCTCATCACTACCAAACGCGGGAAATCCGGTAAAACACAGATCCGGGTGGATGCGGAAAGCGGGATGTCCAGCGAAATTCCGCTGCCGTACGCAGGGCGCCCCCTCAGCGCGGAACATTACGCCGAGCTATTCCGTGAAGCGCTCGCCAACGCAGGAAATACGCCCGACCAGATCGAGGCTACCGCCGAACGCTTCGGCCTCAACAGCGGCAAAAGCAACGATTGGTACGACCTCGTAACCCGCACCGGCAAACAGCAACAATATAACGTGAGCCTCAACGGCGGCAACGAGAAAACGAAATTCTTCGCTTCCGCGGGCTACTTCAACCAGGAAGCCACCACCATCGGCTCGGATATGAAAAGGATTTCAGGCCTCCTGAACCTGGACCACCAGATCAGCAAACGCCTCCAGCTGTCCATCGGCCTCAACGCTTCCAACGTGGGCCAAAACACGCCCAGCACCGACCGTACCGCCGCCAACCCCATCTGGGCCGCGCGTGCCCTCCGGCCTTTCCAGCTGGCGTATAACGACGACGGTTCCATCAATACCAAAACCTCCGGGGACGTCAACTTCTCCACACCCTACAACCCGCTGTGGATGGCCGAGAACGACAAAAAACAGTTGTCTTTGCTGAAACTCCTCGGCAACGCAAAACTCCGTTACAACATATGGGATAAACTGTACTTCACGACGTATATCAGCACCGATTACAACACCTACGAAGAAACCCAGTTCCTCAATCCCATCATGGGCGACGGCGCGAACCTGAAAGGGCGCTCCCGCAACTCCTATATCCGCATCTTCAACTGGCTCACCCGCAACCAGCTCGATTACCGATTCGACATCGATCCGGCCAACGACTTCTACGCCACGGCATCGGTGGGGTACGAAGCCCAGCGCTCCCGGGAATACCGCATGGTGGCCGACGGGTACGGGTTTCCCGCCGCGCATGAAGGCCTCACGGCATTGGGGAATGCCGGCACGGCGAACACCACTTACGCGGACTATAACAACTTCGCGTTCGTTTCCACCTATGGCAACGCCAGCGTGAACTACCGGAATAAATACGTATTGAACGCATCCCTTCGCCGCGACGGTTCCTCCCGCTTCGCGTCCAACCAGCGGTACGCAAACTTCTGGTCGGTAGGCGGCACCTGGAACCTGCACGAAGAGCAGTTCTTTGCGAAACAAAATGTGTTGTCGGCCCTGAAGCTCCGTTCTTCTTACGGCACCACCGGTAACGCGAGCCTCGGCAACTATCAATGGCTGCCGCAGGTAACGTACGGCGCCGGGTTCGCCTATGCCGGCGTGATCGGGCAATCGTTCAGCGCCCTCGGCAACCTGGACCTCACCTGGGAAACTTCCAACAAATTCGACGTGGGCGCCGATTTCGGATTCGCGAAAAACCGGTTCATGCTGTCTGTCGATTATTATCGCAACAACATCAACGGCCTGATCCAGGACATGCCCGCCTCCCGCGTAACCGGTTTCACCAGCGTGAAGCAGAATATCGGCGCGATGGTTAACAAGGGCTGGGAATTCATGCTGCGCGGCGACCTGGTACGCGTGAAGGATTTCAATTGGAACAGCAATCTGAACGCCGCCTTCAACCGGAATGAAATCACCAAACTGCCGCCCAACACAGCGGAGCAGAACGGAAACTTCTACCTGAAGGAGGGGCATAGCTTCAACCAGTTCTACATGCGTGAATATGCAGGCGTAGATCCGCAGAACGGTGCGATTTTATATTACACCGACGCAACGCATTCCGCCAAAACCGATAAATCCGGAGAAGCGAAAATGTTCCCGCTGGACCGGTATTCCGTTCCCAGGGCAACCGGCGGTTTCTTTAACATGTTCACTTACAAAAATATCTCGCTCGGCGTGGATTTCAACTACGCGCTCGGTTACTCAGTGCTTTCCGCATCCGATGTGTACTTCACGGTAGGCACCTATTATACCAACAACAAGTACCAGTATATCTACGACAACCGCTGGACCACCCCCGGGCAGGTGACCGATGTACCGAAATACACGCAGGGACAGGATATCACGCCCAGCACCTACAGGCTGTATAAAGGCGATCACATCCGCCTGAAAAACGTGCAGGTGGGATACGATTTCAACAATCTCGCCGCCATCAAACGGATCGGCGTTTCCAAACTGCAGGTATACGCACGCGCAACCAACTTCGCCACCTGGACGTTCGACAAGCGCCTGCCCTTCGATCCGGAAGTGGGGTATAGCGGCCTGGAGTCGCAGGATATGTTCCAGTACAAAACATTCACTTTCGGCATTAACGTGGGACTTTAAAAAACTGACACATGAAGAAAAGAAATGCATATATAGCGATACTGGCCGCCATGACGATGACGGCGGCTTCCTGCGGCAAGGGCTTTCTCGACGAAGAACCTTCCCTCAGCGTTTCGGTAGGCAGTGCGATCCTTACGGAAGGCAACATGCTGGAAGCGATGAACGGCGCCTACCGCGCCATGACGCCTACCTTGCTTTTCGGTCGCAACGTGCCGTTGTTCGGGGATCTGCTGGCGGATAATGTGTATCTGTCCATCTCGAATTCCAACCGGCTCGTGCCCATGAATAACTACACTTTCGTGGGTTCTTCCGCCGAGGCGGCGGGCATCTGGGCGAATGCCTACCTGGCCATCCAGCAGGCCAACCGCGTCATCAGTACAAACCTGACTGCCAGCAATAACGTGAACCAGATGACCGGCGAAGCACACGCGCTGCGGGCGATCTGTTACTTCTACCTCGTGAATTATTTCGCTAAACCGTACGCGGAGAATCCCGATGCCGACGGCGTGCCCGTGGTAACGCTGCCCGCCAGCGAAACCGGCGCGCTCATCAAACCCGCGCGGAACAAGGTGAGGGAAGTATACGCCCAGATCATCAGCGATCTCGAAAAAGCGTATGAACTGATGCCGGCAACAGGCATGACGATCCATCCCAACAACTCCAATTTCTTCTCCAAATACGCCGCCAAAGCCCTCCAGGCCCGCGCTTACCTCTATATGGGCGAATGGGCCAAAGCCCGGGACGCGGCCGCGATCGTGGAGAAAGACGGAGGATTCAGCCTAACCGGAACCGAAGCTGCATTCAACACCTACTGGGGTGGCAACGTAGCGCGGACCGACAAGCTGGAAACGATTTTCGAGCTGAATTACAACGCCACCGCCAACCTGGGCGTGGAAGGGCTCGATGCGATCTATAGCCGCAGCGCGGTAGGCGATATGCTGGTGACCGATGAGCTGTATAATCTTTACGCCGCTACCGACAGGAGGCGCGGGCTGATCGTACCCGGCCAGCGCGGCGGGCTCGACGTGCTCTATGTAAATAAATACCAGAACGTTGCCAACGCCGACCGCGACGACGTGAAACTGCTCCGCTATGCCGAAGTGCTCCTCATCCTCGCCGAATCGCACGCCCGCCTGGGGAACGATACGGAAGGACAGAAATACCTGGACATGGTAGCGCAAAACCGCGACGCTGCTCTCGCCGGATCCACGCTTACCGGCCAGGCGCTGGTAGATGCCGTGATCGTGGAGCGCAGAAAAGAGCTGGCATTCGAAGGGCTGCGGCTGTTCGATCTCTACCGGCAGAATGCTACCTTTAACCGGCCCAACATGGGCGTGAAGGCGCATTCTTCGTACGTGGAAGTGAAAACAACGGATTTCAGAAGGTTGCAGCCGATTCCCGAAGCGGAACTGGCGGCCAATCCGAATATGAGGAAGAACCTGGGGTATTAATGTCGGGACTGTAGTTTGTGCCGGTTCCCCGGGGGCGAATGCTCCGGGGAATCGGGCTTTTATCAACATACGAGAGACGGAACAGAAAATGCATATGAAATTGAAAACAGGTGTAGTTATTGGCGTGTTGTTGAACTTCGTTTCAATGACCGTTTTCGCCCAGGCTTACCCGGCTGTGGTGGGAGACAAATATGTGAATCGCCAGCCCGCACATCGTGCGAAACTGAACGGCCAATCCGTTTCGGTGGTGAATACGGCCGATGGTAAAGGGAAACTGGTGGGGTTGAAGAAAGATGTGAAAACCGCTCGCCCGGCGGACCTTACTTTTACGGTGAAAGTCCCGGCTAGGGGATTGTATGAGTTGTCGACCTGGGCCGTTCCGGAGAAAGAGGGAACGCCCGCAACGGCGGCGCATGTCAAAATACAGATTGGCGACCGCCGTCCCACCACGCGCATCCTCTTCGACGCGTACCACGGCAACCACCAGATCGCCGGGAAGTTCGATATGGAAGCAAAGGAAGAAAAGGTGAAGATCTGGCTTCCGGAAGGCGTGCGCCTCGGATATATCGAATGGAAAAACGCCAACGATCCGGCCATCCCGGAAAAGGCGCAACGTTATACGCCTGGTATTACGCCGCCTGCGGGGCATCCGCGCATCTGGGTGACGCCGCAATCTTTGCCGTTGGTGAAATCGCGGCTCATGCAGGGCGAGAACAAAGCAGCCTGGGATAAAGTACATGCCGCTGCCATCGTTCCTTTCCGCTTCGATTTCAACCCGGATGAAGAAATTTTTTACCGGGAAGATGTGGAGAAAGCGGTGGAAACGAAAGCATTTTATTACCTCATGACCGGCGACAAAACCGTGGGCCGCGAAGCGTCGAAGCTCATGGCCGATTACCTGTCGGTCCTCGAATTCGGGAACGTTACCTACGGTGATATCACACGGGAGATCGGGCGCTCCATTTATGTGGCGGCGCTGGTGTATGACTGGTGTTATGATTTGCTGAGCGAATCCGACCGTAGAAACCTCCGCTTCCATATGCTCCGCCTCGCGCGCGACATGGAGATCGGGTGGCCGCCGTTTATGGACAGCATCATCAACGGTCATGGTAACGAAGCCCAGATCAGCCGCGACCTCCTGGCCATGGCCATCGCCATGTACGACGAAGATCCGTTGCCGTATAAATACACGGCGTACACGGTGCTCGAAGAGCTGGTGCCCATGCGGAAATTCGAATACGAATCGCCGCGGCATAACCAGGGCGTCGATTACGGTGCTTACCGCCTCATGTGGGAAATGCATGCCGTTTGGCTGTTTTACCGGATGACGGGGCATCCCGTTTTCGACGATAACATCAAGCATCTCCCATACTACTGGCTCTATATGCGCCTGCCCGACGGGTACATGCTCCGCGACGGCGACATGTTTTCCGTGAAAGGCGGTACCAATGCCCCGCTGTACTGGAAACAGCCGATGGCCATGTTGCTCAGTTACGCCTACGCCAATGATCCCTTGCTGAAAGCGGAGTTTCAGCGGCAGGGCGGGCTTCCCGATAATCCCGTGTTGTTCCTGCTGGTAAACGATCCCGCCTTGCCGGCGGATCACGATCTCACGAAACTGCCGCTGACAAAGGATTTTGGTAAAGTGCTCGGCGGCGTGGTGGCACGCACCGGTTGGAACAATTCGCCGGAAAGTAAAGATGTGATCGCCGAGATCAAAGGCGGCGGGTATCATTTCGCCAACCACCAACATGCCGATGCGGGCGGGTTGCAAATTTACCATCATGGCATCCAGGTGGGGGATATTGGATTGTATCTTTCTTATGGAACGCCTTACGATTTCAACTTCAATAAACGATCGATCGCGCATAGCATGATGCTGGCCGTGGACCCGAATGAAAAGCTGCGCTTCCGCACGAAGCTCCAGGATGGCGGTACCCGCTTCAACCAGCGTTTTCCGCAGTCGATGGAGGAAACGACCACGGATCCCTGGTTCGATAACGGGAAGGTGATGTCGGGCGCATATGGCCCGTTGGCCCAAAAGCCTGCCTTCAGCTATTTCAAAGCCGATCTCACCGGGGCGTATTCTTCGAAGATGTCGCAATATGCGCGGGGATTTCTTTTCCTGAACCTTTTCCGGGAAGATGTGCCGGCCATTATTATCCTCACCGATGATATGACAACGGCTGATCCCTCTTTCAAAAAATACTGGCAGATTAATACCCTGCAACAGCCGCAGACCACGGGCGATACCTGGGTGCTGCGCAATGCGTTGAAAGGGTTGGAAGGCAATACCCATGTGCAGATGCTCGTTCCGGCGGCCGGCGCCCGCAAGCTGGAAGTGCTGGCGGGAGCTGATGCCAACAGCACCTTTGGCAACCGCTTTGAAGTGAAGTCCACCAAGCCGGAGGCCAGCGCTTACCGGATGATGGTAACACCGGTGGAAGCGCGTGACCGGGATAAGTTCCTCACGGTTTTCCAGATGGCGGAAGGGGATGCGAAACCCTTGCCGCTGCAATTCCGTGAGGATAACGGCATGTACCAGCTGACGGTAGCCGACCGGGTGGTATGCATGAGCGCGAACGCTGCGGATGCGGATGCCGCTTTCACGGTGGAAGTGCCCGCGGGCGCGTCGTGGCAGGTAGTTTTGGCCGGCCTGAAGCCCGGATTCTGGAATATACGCCAGGAAGGCGGAACGGTGCATTTCAACACCGATGTAGTGGCCGGTAACAATACCGTACACTTCACCGCGGGTGCGGGAAAGTACGTGGTGAGCCCGGGAAGGGCTTACGGAGCGAAGGACGTGGAGTAAATCCACCGGATTTGCGGATTACTTGTTAGCATAGTAGCCCGGTTGCTGTGAAGCGCCGGGCTTTTTCGCGCCAGGTCGCAAATAGACCCCGGATTTGTCGTATTCTGCCACCTCTGTTATCGGATTTTACCGCCACTTTTGTAGTGCAAACGATCGAAACCGGTGGAGCAGCAACCACGTCAAAAAACGGGCGGAACCGAAAAGCCAGAAGAGTAGGACCCAAAAAAACAGATCTTATGTCAGCCAATTCAGTTTCTTTCCACAGAATGCTTAAAACCACACCGGAAAAGGTTTTCCGTGCTTTTACCGAATCCGCCGCCATTGCAAGCTGGCTTCCTCCGTACGGATTTCTCTGCACCGTACACGAACAGGACGCAAAAGTGGGTGGTACTTACCGGATGTCGTTCCAAAACTTTTCCACCGGCAACAGCCATTCCTTCCATGGGAAGTATTTGGAAATCAAACCGAATGAATTGTTGAAATATACAGATGTATTTGACGATCCCAATCTTCCCGGCGAAATGATCACGACGATCTCCATGCGTAAGACCATCGCAGGAACAGAAATCAACATTACGCAGGAAGGGTTGCCCGCCGCCATCCCGGTAGAGTTCTGCTACCTCGGCTGGCAGGAATCGCTGGAGAAGTTGGCGAAGCTCGTGGAGCCGGAGATCCCGGATGCGTGAGGAAATACATGTAAAGCGATCCTGTCGGGATCGCTTTTTTGATATCGCCAGGTTGCGTATCTTGAACGTGATGGGAAAAGCACTGAATGGCATACCGGTAAAATCGAAAATTGCGGCAGACAGCCTCTTTAAGATCAGCACGATGAAAGCGGTCATCAAGCCCACGTGGCCGCATCGCCATGCAGATTATCATGAGTTGATCTTCCTGGATGACGGAGCCGGTTTTCATGAAATCGATGATAGCCGGTTTGATGTAAATCCTCCGGTTGTGTTTTATCTAAGACCCGGCCAAACGCACTGCTGGAACTTTTCAGCACTGCCCAAAGGTTACGTCCTGCTGTTCAGGGAAGAACTGCTGCTGAAGGATGATATCGATTTTCTGTTTGGACTATCTGCCTGCACGCATATTACGGAAGATGCGCGCCTCTTTCCCCTCCTGGCGGATCTGTACAGTGAATTTCAGGCCGGCGGGATGGCAGACCCGGTTGCAGGCGCTTTTCTCCACTTGCTCGTCATAAAGCTGAAAGCGGTCGCAGGAACCAAGATGGGCGGGGCGGGACTGGCAGACGGACTCTTCCAGCAATACAAACGCATGGTCAACGATCATTTCCAGGAAAGCAGGCTGCTCAAGTTTTATGCCGGCCGGCTGAATACGACCGTTGGCACCTTACATGCCGCCTGTAAAAAGTCGACGGGTAAAACGGCCGCGTCCATCATCAACGAACGGGTGTTGCTGGAAGCCAAAATGCTGCTATCGGCAACGGCTTTACCAATTAAGCAGATCGCCGCGGACCTGCAGTTCTCCGATGCCCCCCATTTCGCCCATTTCTTTAAACAACATACGAACCTTACGCCCCGTAAATACCGCGATATGGCCCTTTCGAAGCAATGATTCTACAATAATTGCCTTCGATCCTACAATCCCGCATTTCTTTGGCCGCTTATCTTTGCGACGGTTTAATATAATCGTCCCTGATGAACTGCAGATTACTGACTCTCTTTATTTTCCTGACCGTAGCCCAGGTGGCCGTGGCGCAAAAGGCCGTCATTTCCGGAACCGTGAACGACGAGAAAGGCGGCCATCCCCTCGAATACGCCAGCGTGGCACTCTTCCGGCAGGGGGACTCTTCCCTCGTAACCGGGGCGCTGACCAACGCACAGGGTGGTTATGTATTGGAGAAATTGCCGCCCGGCAATTATTACCTCAGGGTATTGTACATGGGCTACCAGACGCGTTATGTCGGTAGTATCTCCCTTGCTGCCGGCACGAAGCTGCAACTGGGCAATATGGCGCTCCGGCCCGGAAGCGCCATGCTGAATGCTGTGAATGTCACCGGTACGCAGGCGGAGGTGCTGAATAAAATCGACCGGCAGTCTTACCGCGCCGGGCAATTCGAGTCTGCCCGGGGCGGCAATGCCATGGATGTCCTGAAGAACCTGCCTTCCGTTTCTATGGATGGCGAAGGCGGGATCAGCGTGCGCGGTTCGTCCGGATTCCTGGTCATGATCAACGGAAAGCCGGTGATTACAGACGCGCGCACCGTACTTAGTCAGCTTCCGGCCAATGCGATCGAGAACATCGAAATGATCACCGCGCCTTCCGCGAAATACGATCCCGACGGCAAAGGCGGCATTATCAATATTATTACGAAGAAAGGCGCTGCCGACGGGCTGACGCTTTCCGCCAATCTAATGGCCGGGCTCCCCAGTACCGGCGACCATGGAAACAAGGAAAAGCCGAAGCGCTTCGGCGGCGATCTGACTGTCAACTGGAAAAAGAACAAATGGGATGTCTCCATCGGCGGCAATTACACCCGGAACGATAATGCCGGCTATCGTGAAGGCGACGTGTTTACGAAAAACTTTTCAACCAAAGTGCAGACCTTTTTCCCATCTCACGGAGAGCGGAGTTTCGATAAATACAATTATGCAAGCCGCGCCTCTGCCACTTTTACGGCTGATTCCAGTAATGTTTTTTCTGCCGGGGTATTTATTGGAAAAAGGTTCCAGGCCCGTACGGCGGACATTCTGTACGAGAACGCGGCGATAGACCTGACCACTGGCGGCCAGATCCGCCATACTACGTATTATAACGAAAACCTGCAGACGAAGCAAGGCAATTTTTACCTGGGGAACCTGGACTATACCCATACATTCCGGAACAAGTCTTCCCTCACAGCGTCCGCTTTATGGGAAAGCGCGCGCCTTTACGGCAATACCCGGAACAGGAACCTTGCCTGGCCCAATACGGCCCAGGTGTTGCAAGAAGTATATAATCCTTATGAAAATCCGATCAATGGTTACCGGCTCCGCCTGGATTACGCAGTACCGGTCGGGAAGGGCAAACTGGAAAGTGGTTACCAGTTCCGGCATGACACGCAGGATGGAAGATTCGATTACTTTGTAACGCCTGAAGCTTCCCAGGCGGATGCGGACCGGTTTCGCGGGGCTGCCAGCGCCCGCAACCAGGTGCATGCCGTGTATTCCCAGTATTCGGGAAAGTACCAAAAGCTGGAATACGTGGCGGGTCTGCGGTATGAAAATGCCGCCAGAACAGTCCGGCTTTCCTATGATCCGCTGCCGCATAAGCTGAACTTGTCGAATTTGTTCCCTTCTGCTAACCTCCTGTATGGCATCAGCCAGTCGTGGAAAGCGAAGGCGGGCTACAGCAAACGGATCCAGCGTACCAATAACTATGAGCTGAATCCCATACCGGAGCGCGAGCACTCCGAAACCCTGGAGCAGGGTGACCCGGACCTGTTGCCGTCGTTCATTGACCTGGCCGAGTTGGGAGTGGTGCATACGATGAAAAAAGGCTCCGTTTTCGCGACGGTGTATTATCAGTACATTAAAAATCCCATCCAGCGGGTGAACAGTGTATATGCCGATACGATCCTGAACCGGGTGTTCACCAATGCGGAAGCAGCGTCGTCGATGGGGCTGGAAGCCGGAGCAAGCCTGGAGCCGACAAAGTGGTGGAGCCTGTATGCAGGGGGGAACATCTATAAATACAACATCAAGGGTGATTTGAGTATTCTGGGGGAGAAGACGGCGGTCGATAATGCGCGCTGGGTATATTCCATCAATGCTAACACGAATTTCAAACTGGGCGCCAACTGGAGCATTCAGGGCAATGTGAGCTACTTGTCTGCCCGGCCTACCGCGCAAGGAGAGGATTCGCGGTTCCTGGTGCCGAATGCGTCGCTGAAGAAGACGTTCCTGGATGGCCGGTTATCTGCGTTGTTGCAGTGGCAGAATATCGACCTGGGCATGCGGCAGGCGCAACGACAGCGGATAACCACCAGCGGCCGCGACTTTTTCACGACCACCAATTACATCTATGAAACGGATGTGTTCCTCATCAGCCTGGGTTATAACCTGAACCGCCTCACCGGGAAATCGAAGTTGCCGGGCAGTGAGTTTGGGGATAAGGAATTTTAAATACGCAGCGGGAGACAAGTATGTTTCGCCACCGTAAACCACCGGATCGGAAATTGTTTTCGGCAAGACGAAGTTGTACGGGCAGTGGACAAGGAGGGATAGATGCAAAAGGAATACGAACGGGGGGGATGGTCAAAATGCTGGGATTGCGGATTAGCTATAAAGAAAAAGGGCATTTCAGGTAATATTGAAAATGCCCTTTTTTGTACCGCGTACGGGAATCGAACCCGTCATTCCTCCGTGAAAGGGAGGCGTCTTAACCGCTTGACCAACGCGGCGGTTCCCTGTTTGGGATTGCAAAGGTAATATCCATTTTGATAATTCCAAAAAAATTTGGGTTAAGTAAATATCTATTGATTAATCCCCGCTAACCATGTAATTTCGCTACTCAATTTTTCATCTACAAACTACAGTGTAAAATGGGAACTTCTCTTAAAATTGGTATTAATGGTTTCGGTCGCATCGGCCGCCTGGTATTCCGCCAGATTTACAACATGCCCGGCATCGACGTCGTAGCGATTAACGACCTTACCAGCCCCGCGGTTTTAGCGCATCTGCTGAAATATGACTCTGCACAAGGTAGATTTGGACAGGACGTGAAGCACACCGACAACGCAATCGTTGTAAACGGCGAGGAAGTGAAGATATATGCCCAGAAAGATCCCTCCCAGATTCCCTGGAAATCCCACGAAATCGACGTGGTGATCGAGTGCACCGGCTTCTTCACCGACAAAGCCAAAGCTGAAGCGCACATCACCGCCGGCGCCAAACGCGTTGTGATCTCCGCTCCCGCCACCGGCGACCTGAAAACCGTTGTATTCAACGTGAACCACGATATCCTGGACGGTACCGAAACAGTTATCTCCTGCGCTTCCTGCACCACCAACTGTCTCGCACCCATGGCTAAAGTAATGAATGACAACTACGGCATCGTTACCGGCCTGATGACCACCATCCACGCTTACACCAACGACCAGAACACCCTGGACGCTCCGCACCCGAAAGGCGACCTCCGCCGCGCCCGCGCCGCAGCCGCCAACATCGTGCCCAACAGCACCGGCGCCGCCAAAGCCATCGGCCTCGTACTGCCCGAACTGAAAGGTAAACTGGACGGTAACGCCCAACGCGTTCCCACCATCACCGGCTCCCTCACCGAGCTCACTACCATCCTCACCAAAAAGGTGACCGCGGAAGAAATCAACGCCGCCATGAAAGCCGCTGCCAACGAATCTTTCGGATATACCGAAGACGAAATCGTTAGCTCCGACATCATCGGCATCAACTTCGGTTCCCTGTTCGACGCCACCCAAACCAAAGTGATGACGCAGGGTGACGTTCAGATCGTGAAAACCGTTTCCTGGTACGATAACGAAATGTCTTACGTTTCCCAACTCGTACGCACCGTGAAACACTTCGCAGGCCTGATCTCCAAATAATCAGCCGCGTACAAAATATAGCCAACCCTCCGCATCCAGCTGCCACAACAGCCCGCGGAGGGTTTTTTGTCTTTACTTTCCTAAATCGAAAACAACATGAGCCAATTCTCCCAGCATAATTTCAAAGGCCAGAAAGCCGTAGTGCGCGTCGATTTCAACGTGCCCCTCAACGAACAGCGCGAAATCACCGACGACACCCGCATGCAGGCCGCCGCCCCCACCATCAAAAAAATCCTCGCTGATGGTGGCGCCGTCATCCTCATGAGCCACCTCGGACGCCCGAAAGACGGCCCCTCCGAAAAATATTCCCTCCGCCACCTGGTAAACCGCCTCATCAAACTGCTCGACGGCGCTACCGTGAAATTCGCGGAAGACTGCATCGGCGAAACCGCCGAAACCGCGGCCGCCAACCTCCAGATGGGTGAAGTCCTCCTCCTGGAAAACCTCCGCTTCCATAAAGAAGAGGAAAAAGGCGATAAAGCCTTCGCCGAAAAACTGGCCAAACTGGGCGACATCTACGTAAACGACGCCTTCGGCACCGCCCACCGCGCCCACGCATCCACCGCCGTGATCGCCGAATTCTTCCCGAAAGACAAAAAAATGTTCGGCCTCCTCATGGAAGCGGAAACCGCGAGCGCCGAAAAAGTGCTCCACAGCGCAGAAAAACCCTTCACCGCCATTCTCGGCGGCGCCAAAGTGTCCGACAAAATCCTCATCATCGAAAACCTCATGACCAAAGCCAATAATATCATCATCGGCGGCGGCATGGCATACACCTTCCTCAAAGCGCAGGGCAAGGAAATCGGCAACTCCCTCGTGGAAAACGATAAACTCGACCTCGCCAACGAACTGCTCGCCAAGGCGAAATCCCTCGGTGTACAGCTCCTCATCCCCGAAGATTCCATCGCGGCTGACAAGTTCGCGGCAGACGCCAACACCCAGGAAGTCTCCAACGACAACATCCCCGCCGGCTGGATGGGCCTCGACATCGGGCAAAAATCCATCGCCGCCTTCAGCGAAGTGATCGCCAATAGCAAAACCATCCTCTGGAACGGACCCATGGGCGTATTCGAAATGCCCGCCTTCCAAAACGGTACCAAAGCCATCGCCGACGCGATTGTGAAAGCGACCGAAAAAGGCGCCTTCTCCCTCGTGGGCGGCGGCGACTCCGTAGCCGCGGTAAACCAGTTCGGCCTGGCCGACAAGGTGAGCTACGTATCCACCGGCGGCGGCGCCATGCTCGAGTTCTTCGAAGGCAAGGAGCTCCCCGGCATCGCGGCGGTAAGAAAATAACAAGGATTATATACCATAAAAAAAGCCCGGCCTGGTCCTCACCAGCCGGGCTTTCTCTTTTATCATCAAGGCGTTACTTGCCGCTCAGTTCCGCAAAGTACTTGTGGAAATAAGGAATGGTTTCGATGCCTTTGTAATAGTTGTCGATCCCATACTTCTCGTTGGGGGAGTGCAGGTTGTCGCTGTCGAGCCCGAAGCCCATGAGCACCGTTTTCAGCCCGAGGATCTTCTCGAACAAGGCCACGATGGGAATGGAACCGCCGCCGCGAACCGGGATGGGCTGCTTGCCAAAGGTCGCATTGATAGCTTCGCTGGCTGCCTTGAAAGCCACGGAATCCGTAGGCGTCACATACGCAGCGCCGCCATGGTGGGGCGTTACCTTGACTTTTACCGATGCGGGAGCGATCGAAGCGAAGTGCTTGGCGAACAGCTCGGAGATCTTTTCCCAGTCCTGGTTCGGTACCAGGCGCATGGAAATCTTGGCGAAAGCCTTGGAAGGCAACACCGTTTTGGCGCCTTCGCCGGTATAACCGCCCCAGATCCCGTTCACCTCGCAGGTAGGACGCGTGCCGGTACGCTCGAAAGTGGAATAGCCTTTCTCGCCCCAAAGCTCGTCCACGCCCAGGTCCTGCTTATATTCCGCCTCGTCGTAAGGCGCGCTGTTGAGGGCTTTGCGCTCTTCGTCGGTGAGCACCACCACGTCGTCGTAGAAGCCGGGGATGGTGATGTGGTTGTTTTCGTCGTGCAGGGACGCGATCATTTTCGCCAGGATGGTGGCGGGGTTGCCCACGGCGCCGCCGTAAACGCCGGAGTGCAGGTCGCGGTTGGGGCCGGTCACTTCCACTTCCATGTACGCCAGCCCGCGGAGGCCGGTGTCGAGCGAAGGCGTGTCGAGGCTGATCATGGCCGTGTCGGAAATCAGCACCACATCGGCCGCCAGCTTGTCTTTATTTTCCGAAAGGAATTTGCCCAGGTTGCCGGAGCCCACTTCTTCCTCGCCTTCGATCATGAATTTCACGTTGCAGGGCAGGGTATTGGTGTTGAACATGGTCTCAAACGCTTTCACGTGCATGTAAAACTGGCCTTTATCGTCGGCGGAGCCGCGCGCGTAAATCTTGTTGTCTTTGATCACGGGCTCGAACGGCGGGCTGTCCCACAGGTCGAGGGGATCGGGCGGCTGCACGTCGTAGTGGCCGTAAACGAGTACGGTAGGGAGTTTGGCGTCGATGATCTTTTCGCCGTAAACAATAGGATGACCGGCAGTCGGGCATACCTCCACATTGTCAGCACCTGCTTCTACCAGCCTTTGCTTCACGGCTTCCGCGCAGCGTTTCGTGTCTTCATTATGGCGGGAGTCCGCGCTGACGGAGGGGATCCTCAACAGTTCCAGCAACTCGTTCAGGAAACGGTCTTTGTGCTGGGCCTGGTAATCTTTCCAAACTTGCATTTTTGAGCTATTAAACGTTCACAATGGACGCAATTTAAAGGAAAATGCCGCACGGCCCGTTTCCGTGAGGGGAAAAATGATAACCGGCCGCCGGAAAGTCCGCTGCCCGGGCCGCCGTTGTGTCACTCACTTGTACGGCTGCGGGGCTTTTCAGCTTTTCTTGCCGGGAAAAGGGGCACAAAAAAGGAAGGGCGTACCCTTCCTTCTTCAAATATTACGAAATTGTTTGCGCTCAGGAAATCAGCTTCTGCCGGAGCAGGAACTCCAGCTGCTCGTTCACGCTGAGGAGTTTTTCCGTCAGCTCCCGGTTCTCCTTGCGGAGGGCGTACACCTCATACGCCTTCTCGATGTTGTGGCGAAGCTCCTCGTCGTTCCAGGGCTTGGAGAAATACTTGTACACCTGGCCCTTGTTGATGGCGTCGATCACCGCGTTGATGTCGGCGTAACCGGTCAGCAGGATGCGGATGGGCTCGGGGTACTTGTTCAGGATGGATTCGAAAAACTCGATCCCTGTCATTTTGGGCATGCGCTGATCCGAAATAATGATGTGAAATTCGTGGTCCTCCAGTAATTTGTACGCTTCCTCGGCCGATTCTGCGGTCTGCACCGTATAAATTCTTCTGAAAGAGGCCTTAAAAGCATTCAGATTGTGAATTTCATCATCTATATAAAGGATGTGGATATGTTGTGCACTCATTTTATGTACGCAGATGACTTTTAGTAAGTTAATAAAAATTAGTGAGTTAGCGAACACCGGACTGTTACGTCCGTGTCATAACTATCACAGGATTGGCATTCTCATGGTTTTTCCGTGGTTGTTTTCACTTTCTGGTACCGGTGGAAATCCGGATCAAACATAGATATTTTTCACCATCCCATTTTCAACTTTCTGACGATTGCAAAGGATGATTTGGTAACCGCTGGAACTTTGCTGGTAACCGTTTTACGCCAAAGCAGTTTTTGCGCTTTCCGTTATTTCTTGTAGGTTTGGGCATACCCGTTAATTTCATTAAAAAAAGAATCAATATGAAAACTGGAATCATTGTGATCATTCTCCTGGTGCTCCTCGGATTTTTCGGTTGCAGCAAGTACAACGGAATGGTGAAGAGCGACGAGAACGTTCAAAAAGCGTGGGGCAACGTGGAAACCCAGTACCAACGCCGGGCAGATTTGATCGACAACCTGGTAAGCACCGTGAAAGGTTCTGCCAACTTCGAGCAGGAAACCCTTACCAAGGTAATCGAAGCCCGCTCTAAAGCCTCATCCGTTCAGGTGAACGCCAACGATCTTTCCCCCGAAAACATCGCGAAATTCCAGCAGGCACAGAGCGAACTGGGCGGAGCGCTCAGCCGTTTGCTCGTGACCGTTGAGCAATATCCTCAATTGCGGACCACCGAGCAGTTCCAGACCCTCATGGCCCAGATCGAAGGCACGGAAAACCGAATCTCGGTTGCCCGGAACGACTTCAACGCGGCTGTTAACACCTTCAACAGCTCCATCCGCACCTTCCCCAACAACCTCATCGCCGGCATCGGCGGGTTTAAGGAAAAAGGATACTTCAAGGCGGCGGAGGGCTCCGAGAAGGCGCCCAAAGTGCAATTCTAGCAACATCGCCTCCCTAATGGACGGCCCGGGGGCAGCAAACACTGCCCCCGGCCGTCTTTTACAGGATGCCTAACATACGTTTCCCATGAAACTGTTCCCCTTTAAGAAAAAGGAATTCTTTACCGAAGAGGAGAAAACCCGCCTCGTGCAGGCCATCCGGCTCGCCGAAAGGCTCACCTCCGGCGAAATACGCCTGTTCGTGGAAAGCCATTGCGAATACGTGGACCCCATGGACCGCGCCCGCGAAGCCTTCCTCTCCCTCGGCATGGAAAAAACCAGGCAACGCAACGGCGTACTCCTGTACATCGCCCTGCGCGACCACCAGTTCGCCATCCTGGGCGACCAGGGCATCCACGAAAAAGTGGGCGACGACTTCTGGAAACATGAAGCCGACCTGCTGCGCCACCACTTTTCCGGTCAGCGCATCGTGGAAGGCATCGAAGTTTGCGTGAAAGAAATCGGGGAATCCCTCCTCAGGTATTTCCCCTTTGAATCCGGTGACGCCAACGAGCTGCCGGACGATATTGTTTTTGGAAAGTAGATACGGATAATGATGCACAAGCTTAAAAAATAGGATGCCTTCGCTGGTTACTGGCCCTCGGGCTGGTATGGCTCGGCCTGGGCGCCTTCGCGCAGGATGTTCCGAAAAAGCCCGTGCCGGAGCGGTTGGTAAACGACTACGCGGGTGCCCTCGTGCAGTCGGAAGTCGACGAGCTGGAAAGGAAGCTCGTGGCATACGACGATAGCACCTCCTCCCAGATCGCCATCGTCCTTGTCAAAACCACCGGCGATTACGATGCCTTCGATTATGGTCTGAAACTCTTTCGCGAATGGGGCATCGGCGGCCCCAAAAGCAATGGCGTGCTCATCCTCGCCGCGATGGACGACCGCAAGATGCGGATCATCACCGGTTACGGCATGGAAGGATCCGTCCCTGATGCCGTGGCCTTCGGCATTGTCAATAAAATTATCAAGCCCGCATTCCAGCAGGGGCATTATTACCAGGGGCTCGACGAAGCGGTAGACAAAATCTTCGCAGCCGCAGCCGGGGAATATAAAGGTGTGCCCCGCAGCAATTCCCGCGGCGAAGGCGGCGGAGGCGGACTCTTCGGGCTCATCATACTTATAATTATTCTCGTCGTGATCTTCGGCTCCCGTGGCGGAGGCGGTGGAGGCGGCGGCAGGGTGATCTCCCGGCGTGGCGACAGTGTCATTGGCGGTATTCTCGGCGGCATGATCGGCAGCAGTCTCGGTGGAGGCGGTAGCCGTGGCGGCGGTTGGGGCGGCGGAGGCGGTGGCTTCGGCGGAGGTGGCTTCGGCGGTTTCGGCGGAGGCTCCAGCGGAGGTGGCGGCGCCGGCGGCAGCTGGTAGCCACACAAACCTGTAAGTGAGTCCTGCAGCGGATTTTCAGTCATCGTGGTGTGTAATTAATCGTTACATTCGTTACCTGACTGAAAATCCGTTTTTATTTTATGTTACTCCAAATCCTGAACGGCGACGCAACGCGGGAAATATTCGAAAAGAGCGGTCTGCCCGGCCAGCCGCTCGCCTGGCGCGAAATGCTCAGCGAAGGCATGACCCCTGCCGGCTGCGACATCGGCCGGTTTTTCGAAAAAAGGGCGGATCATCTGCAAACCGTCTACGGCATCAACCGCGAAACCTACCTGGCGGATATCGCCCAAGCCCGCAAAATGCTCCAGCAGGCATCGCAATACGAGGAAATCGTGTTGTGGTTCGAATTTGACCTGTTCTGCCAGGTCAACCTGGTTTTCCTTATCAATTATCTTTTGCGCCTCAATACACCCATGCCCCGCGTCAGCGTGGTGCAACCGGGCAGCCACCCCGACGTGCCGGATTTCAGGGGTATAGGCATGCTCCGGCCAGCCCAGCTGCCCGCCCTGTTCGAAAACCGCAGTTACCTGGAGGCGGCCGACTGGCAGCTGGCTTCCGCCGCCTGGGAAGCCTACACCAACAATAACCCCCTCGCCCTGGAAGCGCTCACCGGCAGGTCCGCTCCGAACCTCCCGTTTCTCGGCAGCGCGCTCCTTGCGCACCTGCAACGCCTGCCGTCGGCGGAAGACGGGCTGAACAGCATCGAGCGTTTTTTCCTGGAGCAGCTGGCGGAAGGTCCGTCGGTTGATCACCAGCTCTATGAAAGGCTTTGGAAGGAAAAGAAGGTTTATGGGTTCGGGGATTTCCAATTGGCGGCTGTTATCAGCCGGATGGCGGAGGCTGGGGTCATCATCCGCACCGGAGAAACCCTGGAAATAACGGAAACCGGCGGCCAGGTGTTGCGCGGGGAAATCGATTACCTGTCGCTGGCGGATTTCGCCAACGCCTGGTTGGGCGGGCTGCCGCTTCATGATACCCCCTGGCGGTGGAGCACCATTGAAGGGAAAGTGGTGAAGATGTAAAGCGAAATACGGCTGCGGAAAAGAAGCAGGCAACCCTTTGCAGGCGAGCGCCGTATTCTCCTGAAAAGCCGATATGAAAAACTTGCGTGCCTGGGCGTTAGGCCTGTTAATAGTGTGCTGCCTCCCGGCGGTTTCCTGCAAAAAGGATAAAGACGATAAACTGTATACCGCCAACAACGCTCCCATGAGCGGCGGACAGGAATTTCCCGCGGTTACCACCACCGCCACGGGGAATTTTGATGCCTCGTATAACCGGGAATCCAAACAATTGACGATCACCGTGCGCTGGCAGGGCCTGAGCGGCAATGCCACCCTCGCGCATATCCACGGACCGGCCGCCAAAGGCGCAAATGCCGGTGTCCTGCAGAATTTTACGCCGATACTTCCGCTCACACAAAGCGGCACATTTTCAACGAGTTTCACGCTGAACGGTACCAACCAGCTGGAAGAAGACCTCCTGGCCGGTAAATGGTACGTGAACATTCACACCGCCAACCACCCCGGCGGCGAGATCCGCGGGCAGATCGAACTGACTTATTGAGAATGAAACCGGCTACAGTAGCGTACTGACTGAAGAAATAGCTTGCTTGCCGGGTGCAGGGATGAAAAACTTCCTGCCGCACAAGTGAGTGACACAACGGCGGCCGGGAAGCGGGAACATGACCGTCAAACTGCAACGATACTACTTCATATAGCCATTAAAAGACACACCGGTAACTCGAAAAACAGGAACAAACCCCAAAAACGAGGGCTGAATTGCTTCAGCCCTTTTCTTTTGCAGCATTGGTTATTTCCAGGCGTCCAGCAAAAAGCGGATCCAGTTTTTGTACATGATGTTGTCGATGTCGTTGCTCTTGTACCCGCGCCTGCGGAGGATATCAGGCACTTTCTGGAGGCCCGCGATCGTGCCGAGGTCTCCGGGCGATTGCTCGGAGCCGAATGCGCCGTCGAGGTCGGAGCCGATGGCGGCATGATGCGAATTGCCGGCGAGCTGGCAGATATGATCGATGTGGTTGGCCACATGTTCCAGCGAAACGCCGGTGTTTTCTGGTGTACTCTTGCCGCGCTGCCAGCCCGGGATGAGCATCCAGGCGTCGAAGGCGGTACCGATCACAGCCCCGCGCTGGATCAGCAGCGAAAACTGCTCGTCGCTGAACTGGCGGTTGTGCGGCACCAGCGCGCGGCTGTTATGATGACTGGCCCAAACGGGACCGGTATAAATATCCATCGCTTCGGTAAAACTTTCGTCGCAAAGGTGCGTGGCATCGAGGATGAAGCCGAGGCGGTCCATTTCCTTGAGCAGCGCGCGGCCTTTGGTGCCTAGCCCGCCGGTAGAATCGGTGCCGTAAGCATATACGCCTGGGCCGTAATGCGCCGGTCCGATCGCGCGGAGCCCATAAGCCCAGGCTTTTTCGACGCAGGCCAGTTCGTAGAACGAATCGGCGCCCTCGAGGCTGAGGATGAAACCCACGGGGAGGGAACTGGTGTCTTCCGCGGTTTCCCAGAGTTTGAGGTGGGCGGAAAGTTGGTCGGCATTCGTGATTTGCGTCATTTCACCACGTGAGACCATGGCCTGGTACCAGGCGAGCTGTCCCTGCGTCTGCGCCCAGGCCTGTTCCTGCGAATGCCAGCCGGGCAGGGGATTATCGAGCCCCACGTACCGCGCGATCTGCGTGGCCACGCACAGGCCTACCCGGCCTTTGCGCATCTCGGGGAGCGAAACGGTGCCGCGTTCGCGGTCGGGTTTATCGGTGAGGCCTTTCTCCCGGTCGCGGATAGCCTGAACGGAGGTGGTGAGGTCGCGGTTCCACTCCAGGGCGTTCATGCTCAGGTCCAGGTGCGCGTCAAAAATCACTGATTGCATAGATATATCCAGATTGAAGTATTGTCAGAGTAGCCGTCCGCGGGCAATGGCCCAGGTGCCGGTATTGCTGCCGTTTTCGATGACGAGGGCTTCGTTGTATAACGCCACAGTGGGGCATACGTGCCAGGGTGTCCCATACAATACGTCGCCAACCTGCCATTTGTCCGCTTCCGGTGTTTTTACGACGAGGTGCTCTTCGCTTTGGGAAATAACCTCGTACGTTTTGAGCGCGGGGAAGAAAACGCGCTTTGTGATGGGATTTTCGGCGGATACCGCTTTATGCCCCAGGTCCAGCGTGATGTGGCCTTCCTGCGGTTTGGAAATCACGCGGGTGAGGAGTTGCGCGGCCACCACAAAATGCTGGTCGGGGAGGCCGGTGCCGTAGCCTTCGTCCCACAGCAGGCAGGTGCCGGGGCTGAGGGTGACGTTGGCCCGGCGGGCGTGGATGGGGAAAGTGGGTGTTCCGCCGGCGATGATTTCAGGGGGATGGATTTGCGCGGCGAGCTGCTCCACCGCGGCGAAGGCTTCGTTGCACTCCCGGGTGCGCGATTCGATATCGGATGCACGGATGTGGCCGTCGTAAACGTGCAGCCCGGCGGGTTCCACGTTGGGTAGCGACTGGAGTTCCCGCCAGAGCGGTGCGGCTTTTTCGGAAGTGATGCCGGTGCGCCGCATGCCGTCGTCTATATCGATGTACAGGCGGGCTTTGGAGCCGTGCGGCGCGTGAAGGTCGTTCATGAGCCGGGCGGAGGCGGCGTTGTCGGTCAGCGAAGCGAAGCGGGACGCGGGATACTGCTGTTGAAGGTCTACGAAAGCCTGGGCCATGGGGGCGTTGAGCTGGTAGGCGAGCAGGATGTCGGGCGCACCGGTTTCTGCGAGCATGCGGGCTTCGGCGAGCGTTGCGCATTTGAATCGGCGGATACCCTGGTTGAGCTGCATCCTCACCACCGGCGCCATTTTATGGGTTTTGACATGGGGCATGAGCCTTTCGGGCCCGCCGGCCATGTCGATCATCAGGCGGATATTTTCGGAAATGTGTTCGGGAAACACGAGCAAGACCGGGGAAGGTAGTTCCGACGGGGAAATAACAGGTTGTTGAGTGGCAGGTTGCATGTATGTTTTAATCTGATAATTCAAAAATAGCTTCGATCTCCACGGTGATGTTATCCGGGAGGGAGCCCATGCCTACGGCGCTTCTGACGCCGACGCCGTTTTCCTGGCCCCAGATTTTGACAAACAGTTCGCTGCATCCGTTGATGACGTGCGGATGGGTGCCGAATTCCGGGGTGGCGTTGACCATTCCCAGGATTTTGATGACTCTTTTGATCCGGTTGAGCGAACCGAGTTGCGCCACGAGGGTGGAGAGGATGGTGAGCCCTACCTGCTGGGCGGCGAGCTTGGCGCCGTCGGCGTTGACATCTTGCCCGGCTTTTCCGTGCAGGAGCGAACCGTCTGGCAGAACAGGCCCGTGGCCGGAGACGTAGACGAATTTATCGACGATCATCAGGGGTTTGTACACTCCTTTAGGCGCGGGCGGCGGTGGCAGGACCAGGCCCAGTGCCGCAAAATTTTCGGCTACGTTCATCAGGAAATTTGTTTAAAGTTAACCTAATATTTTTTGCATTTCAAAGTGGTTTAGTTGCAGTTTTTGCAACAATATTGGGCATTCCCTGAATATTATTTGCAGTGCTGGCAGTTTCGATGCATATCATCATGATAGCGAAAACAAATGGGCGGAGACAGCTACCGCTCTAGTTTACCCAGGGGATACGTCATGGATACTTCGGGGATACTCCGGGGATACTTCGGGGATACTCCGGGGATACTCCGGGGATACTCCGTGCATTCAGCAAGGGTAATGTATTCCGCCTATATGCTTTAACCATACAGTTAATATACAGTAACTATACAGTAACTATACGGTAACTATACAGTAACCATGCTGTAAATCTTTTTCAGGACGAAACCCGATGTATGAAATTACCCGGTTTGAAGTATGGGGAGCATGATACAGATCATGACTTCAACTGTTTCTGATGGGTTCGTTTCGTTTTTTTTAAATTTTCAGGTATATAAAACCGGCGGCCTTTTTTCCCTTCACCTGCTCCATCCAACACTACACATATAAATCACCCAGCATGTTAACCCGTTTACAAAAACGCCTGCAGGGCGAGCACGCCGAGCAACCCGCAGACCGATACGATGGTTTCCATGACGGACCAGGTGGCGAAAGTCTGTTTCAGGGTAAGATTGAAGTATTCCTTAAACAACCAGAAGCCGCCATCGTTCACGTGGCTGAACATGAGACTGCCCGCCCCGATGGAAAGTACCATCAGTTCGGGGTGAACCTGTTGCTGCTGGATGATGGGTAGGAGAATGCCGACGGTGGTAAGTCCCGCTACCGTGGCGGATCCTACGCAAACGCGTATGGCCGCTGCAATCAGCCAGCCCAGTACCAGCGGGGATAAGGCGAGCCCTTGCATGGACTGGCCAATATAGGTGTTGATTCCACCGTCTTTGATCACCTGCATAAAAACGCCGCTGCCGGCGATGATGAGCATGATCGGGGCCACGTCTTTGAATGCAGTTTCGAGGGATTTCATGAGTGATTTCATGCCTGTTCCGCGGCGAAGCCCGAGGAAGTAGATGGCGGCCAGGAGCGAAAGCAGCATGGCGATATTAGGATCTCCGATAATGGATACCGCCGGTCGCAGGGGGCTGCCAGGCGCCATGAAGGGATCGAGGGCCGTGGTGATGGTGAGGAGTATGAGGGGGAGCAGCGCGGTGAAGAGGCTGATGCCCAGTCCTGGCAGCTCATTGTCCGGCCGTTGCTGAATCTGTACGAGCCCTTGTTCGGGTGTAACTTCCATTTTCCGTAGTGTGCTGCCGAACAGGGGACCGGCGATGGCGATGGTGGGGATGGCGATGATAAGGCCGTATACGAGCGTCTTGCCCAGGTCTGCTCCCAGTTGCTGGCTGATGGCTGTGGGGGAGGGGTGCGGGGGTAAAAAGCCGTGGGCGGTGGATAATGCCGAAATCATTGGGATGCCGAGATACAGCAGGGGCAGTCTGGTGGAAAGGCCCGTGGCAAAGATCAGGGGTACCACGATCACGAAGCCGGCGGTGTAAAACATCGGGATGCCTACGAGCAACCCGGCCAGCGCCATGCCCCATTGAATCCTGGGGATGCCGAAAATCCGGATCATCGATGAAGTAATCCGTTGCGCGGCGCCGCTGTCGGCCACCAGCTTGCCCAGCATGGCGCCGAAGCCCAGGATGGTGACGAGCGACCCAAGGGTGGCGCCGATGCCGCCGGTAATGGATTTGCCGATGGCGGGGCCGTCGAGTCCGCAGGCCAGGGCCAGCAGGATGCTGACGATAATAAATGAGATGAAGGTGTCGAGTTTCGCCCACATAATCAGGGCAATCAGCAGGAGTATGGAAAGAAGGACCAGTAACAAGGGTGATAGCATCGGGCTGTGGAATTTTATGAGTTGAAGATAACAAAGCCCGGTAATAAATACCATAAAAAAAGCAGCTCCCCGGATGGAGAGCTGCTGAAAAGGATATCGGAAGCGGAAGTGAGTGACACAACGGCGGCCGGGTCAGAGAACCGGGGCCGGCGCTATCATCATTAATCTTCCTTGGTTTGTTCCTTGATCTTCTGCACGGTTTGCAGGATGTGGCTGGCCTGTTTGCTGAGCTCGTTGCGGAGCTCGCCGGATGAAGCGGCGGCTTTCTCCTGCTTTTTCTTCGCGATGGGCTGCATCAGGTTCATGATGTAGTTGTTCACCCAGTTGTTATTGAAGGAGGTGATGGCATCGGTCACGTCGTCCACGCCTTTGGTGACCAGAGCGGTATTGTCGATCTGGCCGAGGATGCCCAGGTAGAGGATGGCGGCGCCGATTTTATCCTGCCCGGTGCTGTTGGCGAGGTTGGTGGCGAAGTAGGGCACATCCGCTTCGCTGCCGTTCTGGGCGTATACGTTGGCGATCGCGGTACCGAGGGCGCCACGGGCGTCTTTCTCCATGGATTTGGCGAGCGGGTATGCCTTTTTCAGGTCGAGGTCGGCGAGGCCCACGAGTCCGGCGCCTTCCACGAGGTAGGAGCGGTCTTTCAGTGCGGCTTCAAACAGCGCTACGTACTGCGGATCCTTCAGTTTGCTGATCTGCTTGAGGGAAGCGGCGCGCACCGGCGCTGCGGGATCGTTCTTCGCGAGATCGAGCAAAATGGGCAGGGCGGCGGTTTTTACGTCGTTGTTATCCATTTTGAGGCCAGCGATGGCGATGGCGCGGAGGCCTTCGAACTTGTCTTTCAGTGCAGCGATCACTGTGGCGCGGGCATCCGCGTTGCCAGTCTGCTGTTTCAGGCACTCTTCGATAGCCTCGCGGCGGTCGCGGTAGGTAGGCGCGTTTTTATATTGGAAAACGTAAGTGGCCAGGTTACGGCGGTCAGTTTTTTCGAGAATGAGGATCTTGTCGCCGTCCACATTCACGAAATCAGGCTTTCCGTTTACGGGGAAGCTGAAATGGCTCGTCTTCTCCGTAATGCGCACTTTGTGGCGGGTCTTTTTGCCGCCTTCGTACACGTCGATCGCGATGGGGAGGTCGAAGATCTTCTCGCCCTTCTGCTCGATCGTTACACCGGCGAATCCGGGCTTGCTATAGTCGTAGGCGATATCCAGCGTAGGATATCCCTTGCCGAAGTACCATTGGTTGAAGAACCAGTTCAGGTCCTGCCCGGTCACTTCTTCCGCGGCGAGGCGGAAGTGGTGGGATTCCGTGGCTTTGAAGGCGTTGGTTTTCAGGTAGAGGTTCATGGATTTGAAGAAGGCTTCGTCGCCCAGGTAGTTGCGCAGCATATGCAGGATGCGGCCGCCTTTTTGGTAAGTGATGGCGTCGAACATATCCTCCTGGCTGTGGTAATGGAAGCGTACCAGGTGATGGTCGCCGCGGTACTGGGCGGATTCCATGTAATTGTGCATGGAATTGTAGCCGTGTTCATCCGCCGCGTCTTTACCGAACTTGTGTTCGAACCAGAGGTATTCGCTGTAGTCGGCGAAAGATTCGTTCATGGTAAGGTTGCTCCAGGACTCGCAGGTGGCGAGGTCGCCGAACCAGTGGTGGAACAGCTCGTGTGCAATGACGGACTCGCCGAGGCGCTCGTCGTCGTCGAGCAGCTCGCGGTCGGTTTTTTGCACGAAATCACCGAAAATGGAGGCGGTGGTATTTTCCATGGCGCCGGAAACGTAGTCGCGCACCACGATCTGGCTGTATTTCACCCAGGGGTAGTCGTAGCCGAGCATTTTGGAGAAGAAGGTCATCATTTCGGGCGTATTGCCGAAGATGGCTTTTGCGTGGGGGCCATACTCCTTTTCCACGTAATAGTTTACTTCTTTACCGCGCCAGCTGTCTTTCACCACGGCAAATTCGCCCACGGCCATCATAAAGAGGTAAGGGGCGTGGGGGAGCTCCATGCGCCAGGTGTCGGTACGGGTACCGTTGGCATTGGCTTTTTGGCTGATCAGCTTGCCGTTGGAGAGGGTGACGTACTTTTTGTCGACCGTCATGGAGATCTCGGAGGTGGTGCGCTGGTTGGTTTTGTCGATGGTGGGGAACCATACCGAGGAGGCTTCCGTTTCGCCCTGGGTCCAGATCTGGATTGGTTTTTTGGGATCTGTGCCGTCGGGGTTGATGAAATAGAGGCCTTTGGCGTCGGTGATGGCCGCGCTGCCTTCGGCTTTCCATTCGTCTGGCTTAGCGGTATAATCTACATATACAATATAGGAATCGTTGCTGCTGTAAGTTTTGTTGAGTTTGACGCGGATGGTTTTCCCGTCGTATTCGTACTGGAGGGGTGTGGTGCGCGCGGCTTTCAGGAGGCCGTCTGACGGGAATTTGGCCACGGTGGCGCCGGCGGTCTGAACGAGGGAAACGGTGCGGATGTCCATGCCTTTGGCGTCGAGCGTAAGGCTGTCGGTGGGATAAAAGTGGGGTTTGAGGGTGATCCAGGCCTTGCCGATGAGTTGTCGTTTGGCGTAATCAAAGCGCACATCGAGCTTGGTGTGGACTACATTGTTGATTTTGGTGGGGGATGCCCGGTAAATGTTGAGTAGCGGATCTTCTTTGCTTTCCGCTGTTTGCGAGAAAACAGGGGAGCAGAGGCCCAGCATGGTGATTCCGGCTAACAGGAGAGCCGGAACTTTTTTAGATGATAAATACATGCAAAACGATTTGTTCAAAAATAAGCGCCCTCCCGGAGGGCAGGGGTCAAATTTAAACAAATGGCCCAAAAACGACGCAAGCGGTTAAAATTGTTATTTTTGTACAGATAGGACATGATTTTTATATGATCAAAGCTACTGTGAACGGCCGCAAGCCGTATGAAATAAATCCTTCGGGCGCCAGCGGCACTCCGGAGTGCGACGGGAAGCCCGTTGCCTGGAGTGCGGAACCCTTGCCTTCCGGCGGTTTCAGCATTCTTATGGACGGGAAAAGCTTCGTGGCCGAAGTGGTCGGGACCGACCGGGCCGAGAAGACCGTGACCCTCCGGATCGGGCAATCGGTGTATGAAGTGGGGCTTGAGGGGCCGATGGACCGTCTTCTTGCCTCCATGGGCCTCAGCGAGGCGGCAACCCGGAAAGTGAACGATATAAAGGCGCCCATGCCCGGCATGGTGCTGAAAATACTCGTGGAACCCGGGCAGGCTATCCGGAAAGGGGACCCCGTGCTCATCCTGGAAGCCATGAAAATGGAGAACGTATTCAAATCCACGGCGGACGCCGTTGTGAAAGAAATCAGGGTTACTGAGCGGAAAGCCGTTGAAAAAGGCGAAGTGCTCATTGTGCTGGAATAATATTTGTATCAGACATCATTATGCATTCAATCAAACTAAAACTGTTGTATCTGGCGTGCAGCCTGTTAATCGCCACAGGTCTTGCTGCGCAGGATGCGTCGTATTTCGTATATATTCAGCACGAGAAGCACCAGCCCTTTTACGTGAAACTGGACGGCGGCAAGCTGTTGAGCTCCTCCGTGAAAGGGTATCTCATCCTTCCCCGGATGGAGCCCGGCAAGTGGCCCGTGACGATCGGCTTCCCGAAAGGCGGAGCCCCCGAACAGCAATTCACCATCCGCCTCGTCGGCGGCCGCGATTATGGCTACCTGCTGAAGAATACCGAAGACCAGGACTGGGCCCTGTACGACCTGCAGACGTTCGCCTCCCTGAAGTCCTCCGGGGCCGGGGGCGCCCAACCCGCGGAAAAAACCTCTGAAGGGGAAGCGGTAGCGGTAACACGCATTTCCAGCGAAAGTGCAACGGCGGAACAAAAAGAACTAATCAATAACGTGCAGGCCGATGTGGAGGCCGCCCTGGCAAAGAAAGCCGCGGAAAAACCCGCGGAAGAAAAAGCTGCCGGAGAACAGGCGCCGGAAGAGAAACCCCTGGCCGAGGAAGCGCCCAAGGCTGAAATGCCCGCGGATACTACACCGGTAGTGGCTAAAACCGAACAAGCAGCACCCAAAAAGAAAAATAGCTTCGCCGAGTCGTTGGACAAGATCGTGACAGACGACCGTCCCGCAGATATGGATTTACCGAAACCTAAGCCCGCAGCGGTAACCGAGGCGCCTGTTGATATATCTCAACCCGTTGCCGAAACCGAAAAGCCCAAAAAGCGCAAGAAAGGC
>NZ_CP149822.1:4040000-4042500 GCF_038396755.1 Chitinophaga pollutisoli
GCCTTTTGCATAATGAGCCTACGAGTTACTCCTCACTGGCGAGGTTAAGTTCTTCAGTAACGGAGCCGCAGCGAAAGCGAGTCCTAACAGGGCGTCCAGTCAGTGGGGGTAGACGCGAAACTTTGTGATCTATCCATGGGCAGGTTGAAGGTTTGGTAACACAAACTGGAGGACCGAACCCATTAGCGTTGAAAAGCTATGGGATGACCTGTGGATAGGGGTGAAAGGCCAATCAAACTGAGAGATAGCTCGTTCTCCCCGAAATGTTTTTAGGAACAGCCTCGTATTACAGACGTATCATAGAGGTAGAGCTACTAATTGGGCTAGGGGGCTTCACCGCCTACCAAACCCTAATAAACTCCGAATGCTATGATATATCTACGGGAGTGAGGCTGTGGGCGCTAAGGTCCATGGCCGAGAGGGAAATAACCCAGATTAACAGCTAAGGTCCCTAAGTGTATGTTAAGTTGAACAAACGCAGTTCAAACCCTAAAACAGCCAGGATGTTGGCTTGGAAGCAGCCATTCATTTAAAGAGTGCGTAACAGCTCACTGGTCGAGGGTTTGGGCACGGAAAATAATCGGGCATCAAACATACTACCGAAGCTTTAGGATTGTACCAAGAGGTATAATCGGTAGGGGAGCATTCTGTACTGCATCGAAGGTGTACCGCGAGGTATGCTGGAGCGTACAGAAAAGAAAATGTAGGCATAAGTAACGATAAAAAAGATGAAAAATCTTTTCGCCGTAAGACTAAGGGTTCCTGATCAACGCTAATCGGATCAGGGTTAGTCGGGTCCTTAGGCAAAGCCGAGAGGCGTAGCTGATGGCAAACTGGTGAATATTCCAGTACCTGCTATAATTTCGATGGGGTAACGGAGTAGTGAAAGGACTGCGCACTTACGGAATAGTGCGTTAAAGGGTGTAGGTATACTTTGGGTAGGAAAATCCGCCTGGAGTGCTGAACCTGATAGTACAGCAAAGCTTCGGCCGCGCTGATAATGTCCCTAATCAGACTTCCAAGAAAAACCTCTAAGGTTAGGTTATAGCAGCCCGTACCGTAAACCGACACAGGTAGTCGAGGAGAATATCCTAAGGCGCTCGAGTGATCCATGGTAAAGGAACTAGGCAAATTGACGCTGTAACTTCGGGATAAGGCGTACCACAGTGATGTGGTCTCAGTAAAATGGTCCAACCAACTGTTTAACAAAAACACAGGGCCCTGCAAAATCGAAAGATGACGTATAGAGCCTGATACCTGCCCGGTGCTGGAAGGTTAAGGAAGGGTGTTCGGCGCAAGCCAAAGCTCCTGACTGAAGCCCCAGTAAACGGCGGCCGTAACTATAACGGTCCTAAGGTAGCGAAATTCCTTGTCGGGTAAGTTCCGACCTGCACGAATGGTCTAATGAGTTGGACACTGTCTCTACCATGAGCTCGGTGAAATTGTAGTATCGGTGAAGATGCCGGTTAATCGCAACGGGACGGAAAGACCCCGTGAACCTTCACTACAACTTAACATTGATTTTGAGTGCCAGATGTGTAGGATAGTTGGGAGACTATGAAGCGGCTTCGCCAGGAGTCGTGGAGTCAACGTTGAAATACCAACCTTCTGTTACTTAGAGTCTAACCCGGCAACGGGGACATTGTTTGGTGGGTAGTTTGACTGGGGTGGTCGCCTCCTAAAAAGTAACGGAGGCTCGCAAAGGTACCCTCAGTACGGTTGGTAATCGTACGCAGAGCGCATTAGTAGAAGGGTGCTTGACTGTGAGGCAGACAAGCCGAGCAGGTGCGAAAGCAGGCTAAAGTGATCCGGTGGTTCTGTATGGAAGGGCCATCGCTCAAAGGATAAAAGGTACTCCGGGGATAACAGGCTGATCTCCCCCAAGAGCTCATATCGACGGGGAGGTTTGGCACCTCGATGTCGGTTCGTCACATCCTGGGGCTGGAGAAGGTCCCAAGGGTTCGGCTGTTCGCCGATTAAAGTGGCACGTGAACTGGGTTCAGAACGTCGCAAGACAGTTCGGTCCCTATCTGTTGTGATCGTTAGTAAATTGAGAGGACATGACCTTAGTACGAGAGGACCGGGTCGTACGTACCGCTGGTGTATCTGTTGTGCCGCCAGGTGCAGTGCAGAGTAGCTATGTACGGGCAAGATAAACGCTGAAAGCATCTAAGCGTGAAACTTACCTCAAGATGAGTTTACTTTTAAGGGCCGTCAGAGACTATGACGTTGATAGGTTACAGGTGTAAGGGTGGTAACATCGAAGCCGAGTAATACTAATTGCCCGTAAGCTTTAATTTTATTATGCTCTTTCTCTGAAAAGAGCGTGTTTTACAACTTCCCGATATGTAAATTTATTAGTAGTAAGATACTAGGATCACCGTTCGAATCATCGAAAGATAAAACGAACAGCATCCATCTAAGATCTTATGGTGGTTTTACCGAGGGTGTTCACCTCTTCCCATTCCGAACAGAGAAGTTAAGCCCCTCATGGCCGATG
>NZ_CP149822.1:4052500-4055000 GCF_038396755.1 Chitinophaga pollutisoli
GCGCTAAGGTCCATGGCCGAGAGGGAAATAACCCAGATTAACAGCTAAGGTCCCTAAGTGTATGTTAAGTTGAACAAACGCAGTTCAAACCCTAAAACAGCCAGGATGTTGGCTTGGAAGCAGCCATTCATTTAAAGAGTGCGTAACAGCTCACTGGTCGAGGGTTTGGGCACGGAAAATAATCGGGCATCAAACATACTACCGAAGCTTTAGGATTGTACCAAGAGGTATAATCGGTAGGGGAGCATTCTGTACTGCATCGAAGGTGTACCGCGAGGTATGCTGGAGCGTACAGAAAAGAAAATGTAGGCATAAGTAACGATAAAAAAGATGAAAAATCTTTTCGCCGTAAGACTAAGGGTTCCTGATCAACGCTAATCGGATCAGGGTTAGTCGGGTCCTTAGGCAAAGCCGAGAGGCGTAGCTGATGGCAAACTGGTGAATATTCCAGTACCTGCTATAATTTCGATGGGGTAACGGAGTAGTGAAAGGACTGCGCACTTACGGAATAGTGCGTTAAAGGGTGTAGGTATACTTTGGGTAGGAAAATCCGCCTGGAGTGCTGAACCTGATAGTACAGCAAAGCTTCGGCCGCGCTGATAATGTCCCTAATCAGACTTCCAAGAAAAACCTCTAAGGTTAGGTTATAGCAGCCCGTACCGTAAACCGACACAGGTAGTCGAGGAGAATATCCTAAGGCGCTCGAGTGATCCATGGTAAAGGAACTAGGCAAATTGACGCTGTAACTTCGGGATAAGGCGTACCACAGTGATGTGGTCTCAGTAAAATGGTCCAACCAACTGTTTAACAAAAACACAGGGCCCTGCAAAATCGAAAGATGACGTATAGAGCCTGATACCTGCCCGGTGCTGGAAGGTTAAGGAAGGGTGTTCGGCGCAAGCCAAAGCTCCTGACTGAAGCCCCAGTAAACGGCGGCCGTAACTATAACGGTCCTAAGGTAGCGAAATTCCTTGTCGGGTAAGTTCCGACCTGCACGAATGGTCTAATGAGTTGGACACTGTCTCTACCATGAGCTCGGTGAAATTGTAGTATCGGTGAAGATGCCGGTTAATCGCAACGGGACGGAAAGACCCCGTGAACCTTCACTACAACTTAACATTGATTTTGAGTGCCAGATGTGTAGGATAGTTGGGAGACTATGAAGCGGCTTCGCCAGGAGTCGTGGAGTCAACGTTGAAATACCAACCTTCTGTTACTTAGAGTCTAACCCGGCAACGGGGACATTGTTTGGTGGGTAGTTTGACTGGGGTGGTCGCCTCCTAAAAAGTAACGGAGGCTCGCAAAGGTACCCTCAGTACGGTTGGTAATCGTACGCAGAGCGCATTAGTAGAAGGGTGCTTGACTGTGAGGCAGACAAGCCGAGCAGGTGCGAAAGCAGGCTAAAGTGATCCGGTGGTTCTGTATGGAAGGGCCATCGCTCAAAGGATAAAAGGTACTCCGGGGATAACAGGCTGATCTCCCCCAAGAGCTCATATCGACGGGGAGGTTTGGCACCTCGATGTCGGTTCGTCACATCCTGGGGCTGGAGAAGGTCCCAAGGGTTCGGCTGTTCGCCGATTAAAGTGGCACGTGAACTGGGTTCAGAACGTCGCAAGACAGTTCGGTCCCTATCTGTTGTGATCGTTAGTAAATTGAGAGGACATGACCTTAGTACGAGAGGACCGGGTCGTACGTACCGCTGGTGTATCTGTTGTGCCGCCAGGTGCAGTGCAGAGTAGCTATGTACGGGCAAGATAAACGCTGAAAGCATCTAAGCGTGAAACTTACCTCAAGATGAGTTTACTTTTAAGGGCCGTCAGAGACTATGACGTTGATAGGTTACAGGTGTAAGGGTGGTAACATCGAAGCCGAGTAATACTAATTGCCCGTAAGCTTTAATTTTATTATGCTCTTTCTCTGAAAAGAGCGTGTTTTACAACTTCCCGATATGTAAATTTATTAGTAGTAAGATACTAGGATCACCGTTCGAATCATCGAAAGATAAAACGAACAGCATCCATCTAAGATCTTATGGTGGTTTTACCGAGGGTGTTCACCTCTTCCCATTCCGAACAGAGAAGTTAAGCCCCTCATGGCCGATGGTACTGCACTATCATGCGGGAGAGTAGGTAGCTGCCATATTTATTGAAAAAAGTCCCGGTTCAATACCGGGACTTTTTTTATCTGTTCTTCTTTTGATTAACAAAAGGAAGAGCGCAATAAACGCAAAGATTGCACACTTCAATGGTACCGCTCTTATCGGTACTTCCGCAATCAGTAAAAAAGAGATCAGTAATAGAAAAGTATCGGATTATATCTGTTCCAAAAGTTACGACGTAAAATTTTGCGGTAATCTGAAAAGATACTATCTTTGCCATCCGCTTGCAAGGAGCGGGGAAAACACTGCTGTGCGAGCATAGCAATGGGATCTGAAAAGCAAAGAAAATCGACTACGTAACCGACTGACAATCAGAAAAATAAAAAATAAGTTTTCTGCTCA